>JADGHC010000024.1 GCA_019689655.1 Microbispora sp. | reverse complement strand
TAGCCCAGCCGCAGACCGGGCCCGTGCACCACCCGGCCCGAGTCGGGGCGTTCCCGCCCGGCCAGGATGCGCAGCAGGGTGGTCTTGCCCGCGCCGTTGCGGCCGACCAGGCCGATACGGTCGCCGGGGGCGACGTGGGCGGTGACGCCGGACAGCAGGAGACGGGCGCCGACGCGCACGTCGACACCACGAAGGGTGATCATTCGATTTCGCTCCGGAGAAGCTCAAGGACACACGGGTGGCGTGAAAGCGGGTGTCCGAGCTAAGAAATCCGGGGCGTAGACATGGCGCCGAGTGTAGGCGGCGCGCCCCTCCCGGTTCCAACGATTTTTCCGGGGGCGCTTTGCGGCCCGGTTTTCCACAGCAGACGGGATATCCCCAGAGCCGCGTTCCGGCCGTCCGGGCGGGTGGCCGGCGGGCGAGGCTTGCGGCCATGACGATCCCGAAACTCGAGCTCTTCTCGCCGGCGGACGTCCTCGCCGCCATGCCCTACCTCGTCGGGTTCCACCCCGCCGACAGCCTCGTCGTGGCCGGTCTCGCCGGCTCGCACGTACGGCTGACGCTGCGCTGGGACCTGCCGCTCGGCTCCGCGGACCTCGGCCGGATGGTCCCGCTGCTGCGCCGTGAGGCGGTGACCCGCGTCTTCGTCGTCGGCTACGGGCCCGGCGCGCTGGTGACCCCGGCCGTCGACGCGGCGACCCGGCTGCTGCGCGCCGAGGGCATCCGGGTGACCGACAGCCTCCGGGCCGAAGGCGGGCGTTACTGGTCCTACGCCTGCGACAGCGCGACGTGCTGCCCCGCCGAGGGCACGCCGTACGACACCGAGCGCAGCCCCATCGCCGCGCAGGCCGTGGTACACGGGATGGTCGCCCTGCCCGACCGGGGCAGCCTGCTGCGATCGGTCGAATGGTGCGGCGGGGCGGCGATGCGGGAGGCCGCGCTGCGTGTCATGGCCGAACTGGAGGCGCTGCCGGAGCCCGGGGAACCACGCGCGGACGAAGTGGCCGCGCGATTCGTGACCGAAGGGCTGGCACGGGTGCGCGCGGCCATCGGACTGTACGACACGGGCGGCCGGCTGGACGACGACGGCGCCGCCCGGCTCGGGCTGGACCTCGCCGTGATCAGGGTACGCGACGAGGCCTGGGCGTTGATCGACGACCGGGACGCGCACATCGCGTTGTGGCGCGACCTCACCCGCCGGCTGGAGCCGGACCACGTCGCGCCCGCCGCCTCACTGCTGGCGGCCGCCGCCTGGCATCGGGGGGAATGCACGCTCGCGGGCATGGCGCTGGAGCGGGCGCTCGCCGCCGACCCGGGCTATTCGATGGCGCACCTCCTCCGGCAGGCTCTGGTGCACATGATGTCCCCCGCCCTGCTCCGCGACCGCATGCCGACGCCGGAGGAACTCGACGATGAGATGGGTCCTCCCCGGGCGATCTGGCTCGCGCCGCTGCGCGCGCTGCTGGCCCGGGGCCTGACCGGTGGTCCGGGCCCGGGCCCTGTTTCCGAGGGCACGGCCTCCGCCGGGACGGGGATGGCTGCTCCGGCGGGGACGGCCAAGCTGGCGGGGACGACCTCTGCTCCGGCGGGGACGACCTCCGCCGGGACGGGGACGGCCTCCGCTCCCCCGGAGATGGCCGCTCCGGCGGGGACGGCCGAGCCGGAGCAGCGGCCCCGCGAAGGCCCGCTCCGGCGGCACCCGTTGATCGAGCGGCATGCCGATGAGCAGCGAGAGCCGCGGGCGGCCGTCAGACGGGATCGCCGTCCTGAGCCTGACGGCGACGCTCGTTGTAGGCCCGCATCCGGGCGGGATAGCCGGTGAGCTGCACGTCGTACACGGGAAGGGCGAGGTCCCTGGCCACCTTGGCGATCACCGAGGGAGCGCCGACGCGGCGGCGGGTCCACTCCCCGTCATGGGCCACGGCCACGGCGGTGGTGTCGGTGGCGAAGGTCTCGGGCTCGACGTAGAACTCCACGCCGCGCCGGGTCTTGGCGAACTCGATGAGGGCCTCGATGTCGGCGTCGGTCGCCTCGCGGTCGAACTTGGTCACGCGCGCGCCGCGACGCCGCCGGAGCCCATAGCGATCTCGCCATCTCATAGTGCCTGTATACCTCTCCGCGGATCACTGTGGCGGTAAGGGAAGGGTTTCGGGGCGATGTAGGGGATGTCCCTGATGCCGCGGTGCCCGCGGGCCGCACAAGATGGGGGCAGACTCGAAGAGAGCCGAGCAGTCGATTGACGGAAGGCGATGCTGTGATGCCAGCGGCAGCGACACCACCATGGCCGGGCAGCGCCCCGATGCCACACCCTCAGCTGCGCGTCACCAACGAGGACCGCGAACAGGTGGTCGAGCACGTCAAGACGGCCTACGCCGAGGGCAGGCTCGACAAGCACGAGATGGACGAGCGGCTGCACCTGGCGATGACCGCGCGTACGCACGCCGATCTCATGCCCATCATGAACGACCTGTACGGCACCCGCCCCGCCTACGTCCCCCGGCCGCCCGCGTACCGGCCCGCGGTGCCGGACGGGGGAGACCGCGTCGGGGCGGCGGCCTCGCATCTGTTCGCGCTGCTGGGGTTGTTCATCATCGGCCCGCTGCTGATGATGGTGACCGCGGGCCGGACGTCCCCCTACGTCAGGAAGCACGCGGTGGAGGCGCTCAACTTCCACCTCACCGTGCTGGGGGCGACGGTGCTGCTGCCGTTCACGGTCGTCGGCGTCATCCTGCTGCCGGTCATCTGGGTCGTCGGGATGGTCCTGTGCGTCGTGGGCGGGGTGTCGGCGCTGGCCGCCACCGAGTTCCGCTACCCGCTGACCATCCGCCTCGTGAAGTGAGCAAGGCCGGCGCGTGAGCGCGCGGGCCGGTTGACGGGGTTGTTCGGCGGGGGAGGCGCGGGGTCAGGGCAGGAGCGCGCGGACCGCGGCCACGGTGTCGGCCTCCTCGGGCCGCTTGTCGGGCCGGTAGCGCAGCACGCGGGCGAACCGCAGCGCCATACCGCCGGGGTAACGGCTCGACCGCTGCACCCCGTCGAAGGCGATCTCCACGACCAGCTCGGGCCTGAGCGTGACGACGTAGCCGTCCGTCGGCCCCTCCGCCAGTTGCAGGAACCGCTCGGTCTGCCAGGTCAGCAGTTCGTCGGTGAGGCCCTTGAACGTCTTGCCCAGCATCACGAAACCGCCGGTCTCCGGGTCGTAGGCGCCGAGATGCAGGTTCGACAGCCATCCCCGGCGCCGACCGCTGCCCCACTCGGCGGCCAGCACGACCAGGTCGAGCGTGTGCCGCGGCTTCACCTTGATCCAGCCCGCCCCGCGCCGGCCCGCGGCGTACGGCGTGCGCCGCGACTTCACCACGACGCCCTCATGGCCCCGCCGTACGGCGTCGCCGAAGAACGCCTCGGCCTCCTCGGCGTCCGCGGTGACGAGCCTGGGGGTGATCAGCTCGGCCGGCACCGCGGCCTCCAGCGCGGCGTGCCGCTCCTCGTCCGGCAGGTCGAGCAGGTCGGTGCCGCCCACGCGCAGGGCGTCGAAGAAGAAGACGGTCAGCGGCACGCTCATCCGCAGCGACGCGACGTCGGTCCTGCTGGCCACCCGGCCCGAGGTGACCTGAAACGGCTCGGGGCGGCCGTCCGGGCGCAACGCGATGACCTCGCCGTCGAGCACGAGATCGGTCTCGGGCAGGCCGAGCACGGCCTCGACCAGCTCGGGAACCTGGGCGGTGATGTCGTCGAGCGTCCGGGTGAAGACGGCGACCCGGTCGCCCGACCGGTGCACCTGGACCCGCACGCCGTCGAGCTTCCACTCCACGGCGGCGGGGACGCCGGCCTTCTCCAGGGCGGCGGTCACACTGGGGGCGCTCTGCGCGAGCATCGGCGCCACCGCCCGGCCGACCTCCAGGTGGAACGCCTTCAGCTCCGCGATGCCGCCGCGCAGCGCGGCCGCGCCGACGGCGGGCAGCGAGCCGCGCAGGGTCAGGGCCCGCCGCACCTCGGCCGCGGGCACGTCCGCGGCCTTGGCGACGGCCTCGATCATCACGCCGTTGAGCGCTCCCTGACGCAGCTCACCGGTCAGCAGCCGGTGCAGGAACGACTGCTCCTGCCGGGTGAGGGCGCCGAACAGCTCGCCGAGCAGCTCGCGGCGCGCGGCCTGCGAACCGCTGCCCGACTGGGACTTGATGCGTTCGAGCAGCGCGTCGACCCGGGCCAGGGTCGCCGTGGCGACCTGGCGCGGCTCGGGGAGGTCCGACAGGCTCCGCCAGCCCACCCCGATCTGGCGCTGCGGCAGCTCACCGGACAGGTACGCGATGGCGATCTCGGCCTCGTCGGGACCCACCCTGCCGAGCAGCTCGGCGAGATGCCTGATCTTGGCCAGCCGCGCCGTGTCCGCGGCGACGGCCGCGGACGTCCGGGCAAGCTCGATCAGCAACACACCGTAATCCTGCCTCACCGGAGCGGCAGGTGCCCAGGCCGGGGGTCACGAGTCGCCGCCGCGCACCCCGGCGGCGGCTGCGGGCGCCGCGCCCGGGCCACGGCCGATGGCCGTACGGCGGGCGCCCCCGACCGTCAGCCGACGCCGAGCAGATCGACGACGAAGATGAGGGTCTCCCCGGGCTTGATGACGTTGCCCGCGCCGTGGTCGCCGTACCCGAGGTGCGGGGGGATCGTCAGACGGCGGCGTCCGCCGACCTTCATGCCGGCCACGCCGCGGTCCCAGCCGGCGATGACCCGGCCGCCGCCGAGCGGGAACCGGAACGGCTGGCCGCGGTTCCATGAGGCGTCGAACTCCTCACCCGTGGAGAACGCCACCCCGACATAGTGGACGGTGACGTTCTGCCCGGGCCTTGCCTCCGGCCCGTCCCCCTCGACGAGATCGACAATCTCGAGGTCCGCGGGCGGCGCGCCCTCGGGAAAGTCGATCTCGGGCTTCTCCAGTGCCACGTGGGTCTCCTGTCTTCCTGCGCCGGAGGTTCCGGCCGGCTGACGACTCTACCGGCACGGCGGACGCGGCGACGCCGGGCCGGTCAAGCCGGGCCGCGTCCGCCGGCGGCGCAGGGGAGTCACCAGCTCTGGTGCAGCGGCATGCCCTCGTTGTAGCCGGAGGCGCTCTGCACGCCGACCACGGCCCGCTCGTGGAACTCCTCCAGCGTGGCGGCGCCCGCGTACGTGCAGGCGGAACGCAGGCCGGCCACGATGGCGTCGATCAGGTCCTCCACGCTGGGCCGCTCCGGATCGAGGTACATCCGCGACGTCGAGATGCCCTCCTCGAACAGCGCCTTGCGGGCCCGCTCGAACGGCGAGTCGTCGGCCGTGCGCAGCCGTACGGCACGGGCCGAGGCCATGCCGTAGTTCTCCTTGTACTTCCGGCCGTCCGGGGCGGTGCGGGTGTCTCCGGGCGATTCGTACGTGCCGGCGAACCACGAGCCGATCATGACGTTGGAGGCTCCCGCGGCGAGCGCCAGCGCCACGTCGCGGGGGTGGCGCACGCCGCCGTCGGCCCACACGTGCCGGCCCAGGCGGCGCGCCTCGGCCGCGCACTCCAGCACGGCGGAGAACTGCGGCCGTCCCACGCCGGTCATCATCCGGGTCGTGCACATCGCCCCCGGCCCCACGCCGACCTTCACGATGTCGGCTCCGGCCTCGACGATGTCGCGCACCCCCTCCGCGGTCACGACGTTGCCCGCCGCGACCGGGACGGACGGCTTCAGCGCCCGTACGGCCCGCAACGCCGAAATCATCTTCTCCTGGTGGCCGTGCGCGGTGTCCACCACCAGCACGTCGACGCCGGCGTCGAGCAGCTCCTTGGACTTGGCGGCCACGTCGCCGTTCACCCCGACCGCCGCCGCGATGCGCAGGCGGTTCTGCGCGTCGACCGCGGGCTGGTAGAGCGTCGAGCGCAGGGCGCCGGTGCGGGTGAGGATGCCGACCAGGCGGCCGTCCTCGTCCACCACGGGTGCCAGCCGGTGACGGCCCTCGTGCAGCGCCTCGAACGCGGCCTGCGGATCGATGCCGCGCGGCAGCGTCTGCGGCGATGCGGTCATGACCTGGGAGAGCTGGGTGAACATGTCGACGCCGTGGCAGTCGGCCTCGGTCACCACGCCGACCGGCCGGTTGTCCCAGTCCACGACGATGACCGCGCCGTGCGCCCGCTTGGGCAGCAGGGTCAGCGCTTCGCCCACGGTGTCGTGCGGGGTGAGGGTGATGGGCGTGTCGTGGACGAGGTCACGGCTCTTCACCCATTGAATGACATCGGCCACCACATCGATCGGGATGTCCTGCGGGATGACGGCGATGCCGCCGCGCCGCGCGACGGTCTCGGCCATGCGGCGGCCGGCCACGGCCGTCATGTTGGCGACGACGATGGGGATCGTGGTGCCGGTTCCGTCGCTGGTGGACAGGTCCACGTCGAGGCGCGAGCCGACCGAGGAGCGGGACGGCACCATGAAGACGTCGCTGTACGTGAGATCGTAGGGCGGCGTCACATCATTGAGGAATCGCACGTCTGTCCAGCCTACGTTGTGAGCGGGCGCATCCGGCATTCCCCGGCCGCCGCCGGAGCAGACCCGGACACGGGATACATTGACCTCGCCAGAGAGGAGAGCACGTGATCATCGTTGACCGTCCGGAGACGCTCGTCGTCGGCTTCGCCGTACGGACGACCAACGCGGCGGAGGCCGACCCGGCCCGCGCCCAGCTGCCGGGTCTGTGGGCCCGCGCCGGGGCGCCCGGTGCCTTCGCACACGTGCCCGGCCGGGTCGACGAGAACCTGTACGCCGTGCTGACGGATTACGAAAGCGACGACAACGGCGCCTACACCCAGATCGTCGGCGTGGCCGTGCGCACGGCGGCCCGGCTGCCCGAGGGCATGGTGGCGGTACGCGTCCCCGGCGTGCCGGCGTTGCTGTTCGAGGCGCGGGGGCCGATGCCCGGGGCGCTCGCCGAGGCATGGCAGCAGGTGCGCAAGCACTCGGAGTCGGGCGTCGGACCGGCCCGCGCCTTCACCACCGACCTGGAGATCCACCATCCCGGGGGCGTGGACATCTATGTGGCCACGCTGCCGTCGTTCGGGGATCCGACCGGGCCCATTCCGCCGGTTCAGGCCACCCCGGCCTGACCGGCGGCGTCGTCGTCCTCGTCCGGGGGCGGGTCGGGCAGCCGCCACCCGGCGACCAAAAGCGGCAGCAGGAAGTGGGTCCACCACAGGGCGAAGACGACGAGGAAGACGGCGGCGCCGGGGATCTGCGCCTTCTCTCCCTCGTCCCACATCGCGACCAGGATGACCACCCCGAGGGCGGCCAGGACGACCCGCATCACCGTGTTGGCGTACGTGTGGGCGCGGAGCCGTTCGGCGATCTGCCGCTCGTCGAGGTGGCGCTCCGGCAGCGAGGCGAGCCCGCGCGTGGCGCTGTTGAGCGCCGTCACGACCGGGACGTAGATGACCAGCATGGCCACGAGCAGCACGAGGTTGACCAGGACCGCGGTGTCGCTCGGCGCGATCGCCCACGACACCGCGGCGTCCGCCCACAGCAGCAGCACGCTGGCCGCGCCCGCCGCGACGAGCAGGCGGCGCCGCCGCCGGGTGCGGTGCAGGGGCACGAGCCGGTCCTGTTCCATCTCCCGGGCCATGCGGCGGTGCAAGCGGTCGAACGGGCTCACGACGTGCTCCCCAGCTTCGGGAACGGCTTGAGGGAGAAGACGACCTCCACCGGCACCTCGAAGAACTCCGCGATCCGCAGGGCCAGATGAAGACTCGGGCTGTACTCGCCGCGCTCCAGGTAGCCCACCGTCTGGTAGTGCACCCCGAGCGCGGCGGCCAGATCCCGGCGCGAGACGCCGCGGTCGGCCCTCAGCACCGCGATGCGGTTGAACACCTGCTCCTCGGCCACGTCTCACCTCCATCGGGCCGGCAGGTCCGCTCATTTTCCACGGATCCGGCGCAGCAACCAGGGGGCTAGAACGATACCGCCGACGGCCCACAGGCCCAGCACCACGGCCGCCTGACCCAGCCGCCACGTGTGGCCGACCTCGGCGGCGAGGACCGAGTCGGGCAGCAGCGCCGCGCGCAGCCCGAGCGCCTGCCAGTACAGCGGGAACACCTCGGCGATGTGGCGCACCAGACCGGGCAGCATCTCCAGCGGCAACATCACCCCGGAGGTGATCATCAGCAGCATGGCCGGCAGGGCGAGCATCGCGGCCGCCTTCGGCCCGGGCAGCAGGCTGCCGATGACCGCGCCCACCGGCACGACGGCCAGCGTGCCGAGCACCACGACCCACGCGAGGGTGAACCAGCGCCCGGGCGTCGCCGGCGCGGGGGCGCCGGCCAGCGGGAACGCGATCAGCAGGACCAGGGCGATGTTGGCGAGGAGTGTAAGCAGCATCATGGTGGCGCGGCCGACGAGATAGACCCGGACGCCCCGGGGCAGCGCCCGCGCCCGCAGCAGCGTCCCCTCGTCCCGGTCCGCGGCGATCAGCATGGGCAGCGCCATCAGCCCGGTTGAGAAGATCGCGAACGCGATGAAGCCCGGCGTCATGAACGCCCCCACGGTCACGGTCGTGCCCTCGACCGGCGTGTCGCCGATCCACAGGGTGAGCAGCCCGTAGGTGAGGGCGCTCCCCGCGAGGGCGTTGATCAGCTCCTTGCGGTCGCTCCACTGGTTGAGCTGCTCGGTCCAGCCCCGCCGCAGCCCCAGGATCATCGCGTTCAACGGGTCCTCGCCTTCTCGATGAGGTCCAGATAGCTCTCCTCCAGCGTCGGCCGCCTGATCTCCAGCCCGGGGACCGGCCCGCTGTACCGCTGGTGCAGTTCCCAGGCCACCGCGGAGGGGTCGCCGGTCTCCAGTTCGCCGCCGTCCCAGCGCACCAGCGAGGGCGCCCGTACGGCCTCGGCGAGCTCAGCGGGGCTGCCGCAGGTGAGCACCCGCCCGGCGACCAGCACCGCGATGCGGCCCGACAGCCGCTCGGCCTCGGCCAGGTCGTGGGTGGTGAGCAGCACCGTCAGCCCCTCCTCGGCGGCCAGCCGCTCGATCAGCAGGTGGAACTCCCGCCGGGCCTCCGGGTCGAAGCCGGTCGTCGGCTCGTCCAGGAACAGCACCTCCGGCCGCCCCACGATGCCGAGCGCGACGTCGAGCCGCCGCCGCCGGCCTCCCGACAGCACGCCGGCCCGGACGCCCGCCGACTCGGCGAGGCCGAGCTCGGCGAGCAGGTCGTCGACGTCGCGGGGGTCGTCGTAGTGCGCGGCGACGTGCGCGACCAGGTCGCGCACCCGCCAGCGGGGATGGTCGCGCCAGGTCTGCATGACCACCCCGAGCCGTGCCCGCCAGGCGTCGCCGGCCCGCGCCGGGTTCTCGCCCAGCACCTCGACCTCGCCGGTCCAGCCCGTACGGAACCCCTCGAGGATCTCCACCAGCGTGGTCTTGCCGGCGCCGTTCGGCCCCAGCAACGTGAACACCTCGCCGCGGTGAAGGTCGAGGTCGACGCCGTCGAGCACCTGGACGGACCCGTACGCCATGCGGAGCCCGCGCACCCGGATGACGACATCACGCATATGCTCTCCAATGAAGTAGTAATGCTTTGGAATGTAGTAGATGTACTACATCCCATTCAAGGTCTGATTCATCGGAGGGCAGGTACGTGACCCCGCTCAGGGCTCCCAGAGAGGTTCGGGGATCTCGAAACCGACCGGTTCGCCCCACTTGTTGCGGAAGGCCACCTCGTGGGCGGGCCGGCGCGGGGCCACACCCCAGCGGCCGGTCGGGTAGCCGAAGGTGACCATGCAGGCCATCTGCCACCCCTTGTCCTCCGGCACGCCGAGGATCCGCATCGTCTCGGCGGCGTGGAACAGCCCCAGCACGGAGGTCAGCGCGCTGCCCACCCCGAACGCGCGGGCGGCGAGCTGGGCGCTCCACACCGCCGGATAGATGGAGCCGCCGCTCGGGTCGTTGCGGGTGAAGGCGAACAGCAGCAGGGGATAGGACTCGAAGTTGTCGGCCAGGTGCTGGGCCGACCGCAGCACGTTGAGCGTGCGGGTGTCGCCGGTCGCCTCGGCGCGCTCGCGCATCGGCTTGTAGTGCCCCTCGAACAGCCTGCCGAGCGCGTCCCGGTAGAGGGGCCCAAGCTTGGACTTCACCTCCGGGTCGTCCACCAGCAGAAACCGCCAGCCCTGGGTGTTGCCGGCGCTGGGGGCGCGGACCGCCGCGTCCAGGATCCGCTGCTGGACCTCCATCGGAATGGGGTCGGGCTTGACCCGCCGCATGGCACGGGTCGTGTAGAGAGCTTCAAAAACGTCCATCTGCGGGGACTCCTCGATCGTCGTAGGGGAACGGGCAGGTTCGGCGAGACACGATGAGGGCGGCACGGTCGGGTGGGGGTCCGGTGGCGCACGGTCGTGGGGTCGGGCCATCGCACCCCTTCGCGGGCGCGGCGACGCGGCGAGCATCAGGATCGCGACATGTCGGGCGGCCGGGGTCAGACCAGCACGCCCGCGGCGCGCAGGGCCTTCGCCTCGTCGTCGGGCAGGCCCCAGGCGCTCAGGTCGTGCAGCCGGGTGGCCGGGGCCAGATCGCCGCGCGGGGCGCCGAGGAGGCGGGGCGCGGGCGCGGCCTGCGGCACGCCGCCGACCTCCACGAACGTGCCGCGCGCCCGGTTGTGCGGGTGCCGGACGGCCTCACCCGGGTCGAGCACCGGGGAGACACAGGCGTCGGAGCCCTCGAAGACGGCCTCCCACTCGGCCCGCGTACGCGACCGGAACGCCTCGGCCAGCCGCTCCCGGATGACCGGCCAGTTGGCCCTGTCGTCGCGGTCGGGCATGTCGTCGATGCCCATCCGGGCGAGCATCTCCGCCCAGAACTGCGGCTCCAGCGCGCCCACGGCGAGGTAGCCGCCGTCGGCCGTCTCGTACGTGTCGTACATGGGGGCGCCGGTGTCGAGGAGGTTGGTGCCGCGCGGCCCCCACTGGCCGCGGTGCACCGCGCCGTAGAACATCGACAGCAGCAGCGCCGCGCCGTCGACCATCGCGGCGTCCACCACCCGGCCCCGGCCGGTCCGCTCCCGCTCCAGCAGGGCCAGCACGATGCCGTACGCCAGCATGAGCCCGCCCCCGGCGAAGTCGCCCAGCAGGTTGATCGGCGGGGTGGGCTTTTCGCCCTCGCGGCCGAGCATCGACAGCACGCCGGAGATCGCGATGTAGTCGATGTCGTGCCCGGCCGTCGTGGCGAGCGGGCCGTCCTGGCCCCAGCCGGTCATGCGGCCGTAGATCAGTCGTTCGTTGACCGCGTGGAGGTCGGCGGGCCCGATGCCGAGCCGCTCGGCGACCCCCGGACGGAACACCTCGATCACGACGTCGGCCCGTTCGGCGAGCCGCTTGAACGCGGCGACGCCCTCGGGCGACTTCAGGTCGAGCCCGATCGTGCGCTTGCCGCGGTCCATCACGTCGTGCCGGGGCGTGTCGCTCACCGCGCTCACGCGGTCGACCCGCAGCACCTCGGCGCCGTGGTCGGCGAGCATCATCCCGGCGAACGGCCCCGGCGCGAGACCGGCCAGCTCCAGCACCCGGATCCCCGCCAGCGGAGCCCGCGGCTCGTCCATCGCAAACCTCCTCGGATGTCATCGCTTCAATCCGTCAAGTAGAACATGCTTCTGTAAACGTGCGAGACTGCGTCCCGTGACGTGGAATGTCCTCGCACTGCCGCCACTCCCCGAAGACGCGGTGCGCGGCCTGCTCGCCGAACTCGACGGCCGCATCGACGTGCGCGTTCCCGCCCGCCACGACCGCGCGGCCCTGCTCGACGCGCTGCCCGACGCCGAGATCGTCGTCGGCGACTGGAGCGGCGCCCTGGCCCTCGACGCCGACGCCGTACGGCTGGCGCCGCGCCTGGCCTTCGTGCAGCAGCCGTCGGTCGGCGTGGAC
The DNA here is from genome assembly GCA_019689655.1 of Microbispora sp. Lineage (GTDB taxonomy): Bacteria > Actinomycetota > Actinomycetes > Streptosporangiales > Streptosporangiaceae > Microbispora. The sequence continues at coordinate 11,589 of JADGHC010000024.1, read as the reverse complement.
GGCCACGACCTGGAGGCGCTGGCCCGGGCCGGGGTGCCCCTCGCCAACACCGCGGGGGTGAACGCCGCCGCGGTGGCCGAATGGTGCCTGGCCGCCGCGCTGGCGCTGCTGCGCCATCTGGCCGACGGCGACAGGGACATGCGGGCGGGGCAGTGGCCGCAGTTCGCCTACCAACGCCGCGAGCTGGCCTCCTGCCGCGTGGGCGTGATCGGATTCGGGCCGATCGGCGCGGAGTGCGCCCGCCTGTTCGGCGCGCTCGGCTGCCGGGTGTCCTACTGGTCGCGCACGCCCAGGACCGAGTCGTACGGCGCGGCCTACCTGGACCTGGACGCGCTGGTCGCGGGCAACGACGTGCTGATCCTGGCCGTGCCGCTCACCCCGGAGACCCGCGGGCTGATCGACGCGGACCGGCTGGCCCGGATGCCGCGAGGGGCGGTGCTGGTCAACGCGGCCAGGGGCGGGGTGGTCGACCAGGCGGCGCTGCGGGCCGCGCTGGAGTCCGGCCACCTGTCCGGCGCGGCGCTGGACGTGTTCGACAGCGAGCCCCCGCCGCCGGACGAGCCGCTGCGCTCCTGCCCGAACGTCCTGCTGTCGCCGCACGCGGCCGGGGTCACCCCCGAGGCGACGACCCGGCTGATCCGATGCGTGCTCGACAACCTCACCGCGGCGATCGAGGGCCGTCCCGTCGTCAACGTGGTCAACGGCGCCGACCCGATCGTCCGCCGGCGCCCAGCCAGGTGATGACGTTTTCCACAGTTACGCGAGGGGCGGCGGAGGCGATGAAAAAAGGCAGGATACGATCTACGCCTACGGGGCGCCGCGGGAATTCCTGAGAGTTTTCGCGGGCGTAACGTGTCTACTCTGGTCTGCGCTCGCCCTCCGGGGATAGCGTGCCAAGAGGCGATCTCTACGATCCAGGGGGTGGTGTCATGCCAGAGCGCACGGCCAGTATGACCGCCCATCGGAAAGCCGTCGAGCAGATCAGGGACTCCTACTCGGCCATCCCCGAGGGCGCCGCTCCCCGGCTGGCCAAGGCGACGACGAACCTGTTCCGCTTCCGCGCGCCGGCCAAGACGGCCACGCTGTCCGCCCGCGACCTGGACCAGGTCATCCACGTGGACCCGGCGACCATGACGGCCGAGGTCCAGGGCATGACGACGTACGAGAACCTGGTGGACGCCACGCTGCCGTACGGGCTCATGCCGTACGTCGTGCCGCAGCTCAAGACGATCACGCTGGGCGGCGCGGTGACCGGGCTCGGCATCGAGTCGACGAGCTTCAAGGACGGACTGCCGCACGAGTCGGTCGAGGAGCTGGAGATCCTCACCGGCGACGGCCGGATCGTGGTGGCCCGGCCGGACAACGAGCACGCGGACCTGTTCCACGCCTTTCCCAACTCCTACGGCACGCTCGGCTACGCCCTGCGGATCCGGATCAAGCTGGCCCGGGTGAAGCCGTACGTCAAGCTGACGCACATCCGCTTCGGCGACGCGGCCAAGTGCATGCTGGCGATGCAGGAGATCTGCGAGAGCCGCGAGCACGACGGCGAGCCGGTGGACTTCGTCGACGGCACGTTCTTCGGCCCCGACGAGCTGTACATCACGGTGGGCTCGTTCTCCGACCGGGCGCCCTATACGTCCGACTACACCGGCATGCGGATCTACTACCAGTCGATCCGCAGCCGCGTCCGCGACTGGCTGACCATACGCGACTACCTGTGGCGCTGGGACACCGACTGGTTCTGGTGCTCGCGCGCCTTCGGCGTGCAGCAGCCGCTGGTCCGCTCGCTCGTGCCGCGCCGCTACCTGCGGTCGGACGTCTACCGCAAGCTCGTCGGCCTCGACCAGAGGTACGGCGTGACCGCCAGGATCAACCGCTGGCGCAACAACCCGGTGCACGAGTCGGTCATCCAGGACGTCGAGGTGCCCGTCGAGCGCGGCGCGGAGTTTCTCGAGTTCTTCCACGGCAAGGTCGGCATGACCCCGGTGTGGATGTGCCCGCTCAAGGCCTCCGCCCGGTGGCCGCTGTATCCCCTCGAGCCCGGCCGCCTGTATGTGAACTTCGGCTTCTGGGGCATGGTTCCGCTGCCGCGCGGCCAGTACGACGGGTATCACAACCGGCTGATCGAGCGGGCGGTGCACGAGCTCGACGGCCACAAGTCGCTGTACTCCACCTCGTTCTACGGGCGGGAGGAGTTCTGGCGGCTCTACAACGGAGACGCCTACTGGCCGGTCAAACGCGCCTACGACCCGGGCGGCCGGCTACTGGACCTCTATGACAAGTGCGTCAGGGGCCGATAGGCGCCGGAACGTCGGGAGAGGTGCAATGACTCTTGCGAAGATCTTCGAGAGGATCGTCGGTCCTGACGCGGGCGTCGAGTTCGTCGCCTACGACGGCAGCAGGGCCGGGTCCCCGGGATCGGACCTCCGCATCGAGGTGAAGTCGCCGGTGGCGGTGGCCTACCTCGCGCAGGCGCCGGGAGAGCTCGGCCTCGCCCGTGCGTACGTATCCGGGCACATCGACGTGCACGGCGACATGTACACCCTGCTCGACCGGATGTGGTCGCTGACGCTCAACGACCTGCCGCTCAGCGAGAAGATCGCCGCGATCCGCTCGCTCGGGATCAAGCCGCTGCTGATGCGCGTCCAGCCGCCGCCGCAGGAGGCACGGCAGAGCAAGCTGGCGAAGCTGGGCAGCCGGCACGCCAAGCGGCGCGACGCCGAGGTGATCCACCACCACTACGACGTGTCCAACCGGTTCTACGAGTGGGTGCTCGGCCCCTCCATGGCGTACACCTGTGCGGTCTTCCCCCGGCCCGACGCGACGCTGGAGGAGGCGCAGTACACCAAGTTCGACCTGGTCGCCAAGAAGCTCGACCTGAAGCCCGGCATGCGGCTGCTCGACGTCGGCTGCGGCTGGGGCGGCATGGTCATGCACGCGGCCAAGGAGTACGGCGTGAAGGGCCTCGGCGTCACGCTGTCGCGCCAGCAGGCCGAGTGGGCGCAGAAGGCCATCGCGGAGGCCGGGCTGCAGGACCTCGCCGAGGTCCGCTTCATGGACTACCGCGACGTCCCCGAGACCGGGTTCGACCGGATCAGCTCGATCGGCCTCACCGAGCACATCGGCAAGGACAACCTGCCGTCGTACTTCTCCTTCCTGTACGGCAAGCTCAAGCCGGGCGGGCGCCTGCTGAACCACTGCATCACCCGCCCGACCAGCACCGAGAAGACGATGAACAAGGGCGGGTTCATCAACCGCTACGTCTTCCCGGACGGCGAGCTGGAGTCGGTGGGCTACCTGATCCGCCAGATGGAGGACATCGGCTTCGAGGTCCGCCACGAGGAGAACCTGCGCGAGCACTACGCGCTGACGCTGCGTGAGTGGTGCAAGAACCTCGACGCCCACTGGGACGAGGCGGTCGAGGAGGTCGGCCAGGGCACCGCCCGGGTCTGGCGGCTCTACATGGCCGGCTGCGTCGTCGGGTTCGAGCGCAACAAGGTGCAGCTCCACCAGGTGCTCGGGGTCCGGCTCGACGAGGGACGGTCGAACGTTCCGCTGCGGCCGTCCCTCGGCTGGCCGTAAACCTCGCTACCGCAGCTCGCGCTTGAGGATCTTGCCGGTGGCGGTCATCGGGAGGGAGTCGCGGAACTCCACGATCCGCGGATACTTGTAGGCCGCCATCGTCTCCCGGCACCACGCCACCAGCTCCTCCTCGGTGGTCGTGGCGCCGGGCTTGCGGATGACGTACGCCTTGATCTCCTCGCCGTGGGACTCGTGCGGCACGCCGACGACGGCGGCGAGCGAGACCGCGGGGTGGGTCATGAGAACCTCCTCGATCTCCCGGGGGTACACGTTGAACCCACCCCGGATGATCATGTCCTTGGCGCGGTCGACGATGTAGTAGTAGCCGTCCTCGTCGCGCCGGGCCACGTCGCCCGTACGGAACCAGCCGTCCCGCATCACCTCGGCGGTGGCCTCCGGCCGGTTGTAGTAGCCCTTCATGACGTTGTGCCCGCGGATGGCGATCTCGCCGATGTCGTCCACCGTGTTCCACTCGGCGTCGACCAGCTTCATCTCCACGCCCCAGACCGGCGTGCCGATCGAGCCCGGCTTCGCGGGCTTGCCGAGCTGGTTGAACGAGGCCACCGGCGAGGTCTCCGACAGGCCGTAGCCCTCCAGGACATCCACCCCGAACGTCGCGCTGAACTCCTTGAGCACCTCCACCGGCAGCGCCGCGCCGCCGGAGACCGCCGTGACCAGCGACGTCGGCACCTCGGCCGTCCCGGCGCGCACGGCGGTGAGCATCGCCCAGTACATGGTGGGCACTCCCGCGAACAGCGTGACCTGCTCCCGCTTCATCAGCGTGAGGGCCTCGACCGGCTCGAAGCGCGGCATCAGCACGAGCGTGGCGCGGCGCCGGAACCCGGCGTTCATCAGCACGGTCTGGCCGAAGGAGTGGAACAGCGGCAGCGCGACGAGGTAGGCGTCCTCCGGCTGCCGGGTGAACATCTCGTCGCTGACGACGGCGTTCATGACCATGTTCTGGTGGGTGAGCTCGGCGCCCTTCGGCCGGCCGGTGGTGCCGCTGGTGTAGAGGATCACCGCCGTGTCGTCGGGGGAGGTCTGCACGGTCTCGAACTCGCCGGGCACGCCGTCGATGGCCGCCCACAGCGTCTCGCCGAGCTCGGACTCGGTGGCGAACGGCGTGGCCGGCAGCACGATGAAGTGCTCGGTCTTCGCCGCGTCGGCGAAGCCGGCCCGGCCCCGCTCGCCCAGCGGCAGCTCCGGCGTGCCCTCGAAGCAGAAGAACGCCTTGGCGTCGGAGTCGTCCAGGTGATAGGTGATCTCCCTGGCCTGCAGCAGCACGTTCAGCGGGACGACGGTCGCGCCCGCCTTGAGGATTCCGTAGTAGACGAACGGGAAGTACGGCAGGTTGGGGCAGGCCAGCGCCACCTTGTCACCCCTGCCGATGCCGCGCGAGACCAGCAGGTTGGCGACCTGGTTGGCGACGGTGTTCACCAGCGAGTACGGCAGGCGGAGGTCTCCGAAGACGACCGCGGTGGCGTCGGGCTTCTCCCGCGCGCTGTCTTCCAGCACGACGGCCAGGTTGAGCATCTGCCGCTCCCTTTGCTATCGGACCCTCGGTCCATACCAACCGGTAGGTACCTCAGGGTAACGGCTGGAAGAGCGAATTTTGAGTGCCTTGTTACCTGCACGTTTGTGCCGTGACTCGCTCAGCGCACCCGGGCCGTCACCCGCTCGGCGCACCCGCCGCGCCGTGACCCGCTCGACGCGTCCGCCGTGCCGTGACGCGCTCAGCGTGCCCGGGCTGTCACCCGGTCGGCGCACCCGCCCGCGCCGCGACCCCACTCGACGCGTCCGCCGCGCCGTGACTCGTTCGGCGTCGCCGCGCCGCGGCGTGCGGGCGACGCGTGCGGTGACGTGCCCGCTCGCCCCCTGCCGGGACCTGCCCTCGCCCCGCCGCCGGCCCGAGCCGGGGCGTGTGCCGTCCCGAAAACGCCGCCGCCGGCCCGAGCCGGGGCACGGCCGGTCCCGGAAGCGGCGCCGCCGCCGATGCGCGTTCTGTGGCAGACTGACAACCGAATTTGGTTCTAGTCAATTGGAAGGGCCCGCCTTGACCATAGAGCCCGCGAAGCGCACGCCCATCACCTCGGCGGCGGACGTCGACCTGAACGACTTGGACTTCTGGGGCCGCCCGATCGAGGAGCGGGAGCACGCGTTCCGGCTGCTGCGCGACCTGGACACGCCGGCCTTCTTCCCCGAACCCGAGTACAGCTTCGCTCCCCCCACCGGGCCGGGCTACTACGCGCTCGTCCGGCACGCCGACATCCTGGAGGCCAGCCGCAACCCCGAGGTGTTCTGCTCCGGCGACGGCGGGGCGACCAACATCCCCGACCTTCCCGCGGAGTTCACCGAGTACTTCGGCTCGATGATCAACATGGACGACCCGCGGCACGCCCGGCTGCGGCGGATCGTCTCGCGTGCCTTCACTCCCAGGATGATCAAACGGTTCGAGGCCGACGTGGAGGTCGCCGCCGCGCGCATCGTCGACGAACTGCTGGAGACCGGCCCAGGGTGCGACTTCGTCACCGAGGTGGCCGCCAAGCTGCCCTTGAAGATCATCTGCGACATGATGGGCATCCCGGAGAAGGACTACCAGTTCGTCTTCGACCGCTCGAACATCGTCCTCGGCGCCACCGACCCCGAGTACGTCAGCAACCGAGAGGACATCGCCCACGCGCTGCTCACCGCGGGGATGGAACTGCAGCAGCTCATGCAGGATCTGGCCGCCCTGCGGGTGGACAAGCCCACCGACGACCTCACCTCGTCGCTGGTCAACGCCAACATCGACGGGGAGCGTCTCACCGCCCAGGAGCTCGGCTCCTTCTTCATCCTGCTCGTCGTGGCCGGCAACGAGACCACCCGCAACGCAATCTCGTACGGCATGCGCCTGCTCACGCTCAACCCGGATCAGCGGCGGCTGTGGCTGGAGGACTTCGAGGGCCGGGCGCCGCGCGCGGTCGAGGAGATCGTCCGGCTGGCCTCGCCGGTCAACTTCATGCGCCGCAAGGTCACCCGCGACTACGAGATGAACGGCAACCTCTACCGCAGGGGCGAGAAGGTCGTGCTGTACTACTGGGCGGCCAACCGCGACGAGCGCGTCTTCGACGACCCGCTGCGCTTCGACATCCTGCGCGACCCCAACCCGCACGTCGGCTTCGGCGGCCCGGGGCCCCACTTCTGCCTCGGCGCGCACCTGGCCCGCCGCGAGATCACCGTGATGTTCCGCGAGCTGCTGCGGCGGGTGCCCCAGATCGAGGTGGGGGAGCCCGAGCGCCTGCTGTCCGCCTTCATCAACGGCATCAAGCACATGCCGTGCGAGTTCTGACCGAGCCGGGCGGGCGTGGTCAGCGGATGGGCTTGATCGACCGGAACACCGTGTTGATGTCCGGGAGCAGGTTGTCCGTGAGCTCGGGCACGGCCATGTAGACGATCGTGGGCAGGTCGGCGCCGGTGTTCACGGCCGCGATCACGACCGTGGTGGTCTCGTCGCCGGCGGTGACCTTGTAGGCGGCCGTCAGGCCGGTGAGACCGTTGCGCGCCAGGCGCTGCTGGGCGATCTTGGTGATCTTGTTGTCCTTCGGGAACTGAGTCAGCCGGGCCCGGTACATCACGGCGTTGATGACCGGGCCCAGGTTGTCGGGCGTGGTGTACTTCGCGGCCAGCGACTGCGCCAGCCGGCCCGACATCACCACGGCGAACTCGCGCTTGCCCTCCGCGGTCGTGCCGGCCGGCACGTACTGCCTGCTGGTGAAGCCGTACGTCGTCTTGATCCGGGCCGGGTCGGTGTCGGCCTGCCAGGGGCCGCCGAGCTTGGGCAGCGTGATCCGGCCCGCGGTGTCGGTGATCACGCCGGTCACGGGGGAGGGCGTGCCCTTGAAGACGGGCAGCCGCGGCATCTGCGCCTGCGGCTTGGCCGTGGTGCCCTTCTTGGCGGGGGAGGGCTGCGCGGACGTCGCGGCCTCGGCCGTGTCGCCGGAGCTGAGCGGCCCGGCGGCGAACGCCCACACGAGCACCGCGATGAGCACCGCGACGACCGAGGCCACCAGCGCGTACAACCAGACCGGCCGGCCGCCCTCGTCGTCCTCGTACTCGTCGATGGCCTGGTAGTTCTCGCCGAACACCGTGTTCCACAGCTCCTGCTGCCGGTGTGCGGGAGGCGTCTTCGGTCCGCTGATCTGCCCCGCCGTGACGAACGGCTTGTACGGATCATCCGGCTGGGGCGGCGCGGCGGAGGCGGGCGGGGCCTGCTCGGCATACGAGCGGACCGAAGGAGTGAACGGCGGGGAAGTCTGCGTGCGGTCCGGGCCGCCGGGGAAGGCGTCCCCGTGCGGGCCGGCCTGCGCCCACCCGGGGGTTTGGCCCTGTCCCGCCTGGCCGGGCGTGCCGCCGTACGCGGGACCGCCGGATCGCCTCGGTCCGCCGGGCTGGGCCGGGCCGTCGGCGGGCATGGGACGGCCGGATCGTCGCGGAGCCGCGCCGGGCAGCGGGCCCGCCATGGTCGCGGTGGCGTCTTCGGACTGCTGCGGCGCCCTCTCGGCGAAGGAGCGGGCCGTGGGGGTGAAGGAGGAGGCAGGTGCCTCGGGCCAGGGCGGCGGCATCTCCGGCCACGCCGGTTCCCGCTGGTGTTCGCTGCCGTCCGTGGGCACGGTACCTCCCGATTTCATGCCCGAATTGCGAGTTCCTGGCATGGTCTCATGCGAACTGGGGGCTGCCGCAGCGAAACCGCCGAATGCCTCGCGGAACTGCTCACCCGTGGGATCGGTGGGCGGGTCCTGCATCGGCAAATCCTCGGGCGGGAATGAGTTGGCCACGACAGCACAGTAGGGGAATGGACACAAGAGGCCACAACGGAACTGTCACCATCGGGTATCGCAATCTGACTCGCGAGGTCAGCCCGCGTTCGCCGCTCCCGGTCTGATTCGCCCCAGGATTGGCCCTTCGCCCGGATCGAGTGGCGCCGGTCGTGCCCCTGCCGCCGATCTCCCCCGGCGATCGGAGCAGCCGAAAGGGCGGCTCCGGCGATGCGACGGGCGATGTGGCGGGCACGGGCGCAATATCCATCCGCGTCCCGCTTTCCGTCTGCGCTACGCTTGACACGCGTACCGCCACCCTGCTGAGCGTGCAGCCGTCTCGGAGCGCGAGAGTGCGGAGGCCGGGGGCTGCCTCGGATCGTGACGTGGGGATCTGCCCGGGCGGGCGCTCCTGATCTGTGTGTGATTCCAGCCGCCTGGCGAGGAGTGGAAGTGGACGAGCCGGTGTACGACCCGCAGGCGCTGCAGGCCAAGTGGCTGCCGCGTTGGGAGGAGATGAACCTCTTCGCGGCGGTCGAGGACCTTGCGGACACGCGGCCGCGCAAGTACATGCTCGACATGTTCCCCTACCCGTCCGGCGACCTCCACATGGGGCACGGCGAGGTCTTCGCGATCGGTGACGTCGTCGCGCGCTACTGGTTCCAGAAGGGCTACAACGTCCTGCACCCGATCGGGTGGGACTCCTTCGGCCTGCCCGCGGAGAACGCGGCCATCAAGCGCAACGCGCACCCCGCCGAGTGGACGTACAAGAACATCGACACCCAGGCGAACTCGTTCAAGCGGTACGCCGTCTCCTTCGACTGGTCGCGGCGCCTGCACACCAGCGACGCGGAGTACTTCCGCTGGAACCAGTGGCTGTTCACCCGCTTCTACGAGCGGGGCCTGGCCTACCGCAAGGGCGGCCTGGTCAACTGGTGCCCGCAGGACCAGACGGTGCTCGCCAACGAGCAGGTCGTGTCGGGCAGGTGCGAGCGCTGCGGCGGCGAGGTCATCCGCCGCGAGCTGACGCAGTGGTACTTCAAGATCACCGAGTACGCGGACCGGCTGCTCGACGACATGGCGCAGATCGAGGCCGGCTGGCCCGAGCGGATCCTCACCATGCAGCGCAACTGGATCGGCCGCTCCACCGGCGCCGACGTCCAGTTCCGCATCGAGGGCCGCGATGAGCCGGTCACCGTCTACACCACCCGCCCCGACACGCTGTACGGCGCGACGTTCTTCGTCGTGGCGGCCGACGCCCCGCTGGCCGAGGAGATCTGCGCTCCCGAGCAGGCGGAGGCGCTGGCCGCCTACCGCGCCGAGGTCGCCAAGCTCTCCGACATCGAGCGGCTGTCCACCGAGAAGGAGAAGACCGGCGTCTTCCTGGGCACGTACGCGATCAACCCGGTCAACGGGGAGCGCATCCCGGTGTGGGCGGCCGACTACGTGCTGTCCGACTACGGCCACGGCGCGATCATGGCGGTGCCCGCGCACGACCAGCGCGACCTCGACTTCGCGCGGAAGTTCGGCCTGCCGATCAAGGTCGTCGTGGACACCGGCCTGCCCGACCCCGCCGAGACCGGCGTCGCCACCCCCGGCGAGGGCACGCTCGTCAACTCCGGCCCGCTGAACGGGCTGAGCAAGGCCGAGGCGATCAAGAAGATCATCGAGATCCTCGAGGAGCGCGGCACGGGCAAGGCCGCGGTGAACTACCGCCTGCGCGACTGGCTGCTGTCGCGGCAGCGGTTCTGGGGCACCCCGATCCCGATCATCCACTGCCCGGACTGCGGCGAGGTCCCGGTGCCGGACGACCAGCTCCCGGTCACGCTGCCCGACCTGCGCGGCCCGGCCCTGCAGCCGAAGGGCGTCTCCCCGCTGGCCGCGGCCACCGAGTGGGTCAACGTCGAGTGCCCCAAGTGCGGCGGCCCCGCTCAGCGGGACACCGACACGATGGACACCTTCGTCGACTCGTCGTGGTACTTCCTGCGGTACTGCGACCCGCACTACACCGACGGGCCGTTCGACGTCGAGAAGGTCCGCAAGTGGGGCCCGGTCGACCAGTACGTCGGCGGGGCCGAGCACGCCGTGCTCCACCTGCTGTACGCGCGGTTCTTCACCAAGGTCCTGTACGACATGGGCCTGGTCGGCTTCACCGAGCCCTTCGAGCGCCTGCTCAACCAGGGCCAGGTCATCAACCGGGGCAAGGCGATGTCGAAGTCGCTGGGCAACGGCGTGGACCTGGGCGAGCAGATCGACACGTACGGCGTGGACGCCGTCCGGCTGACGATGATCTTCGCCGGGCCGCCGGAGGACGACATCGACTGGGCCGACGTCTCCCCGGCCGCGTCGCAGAAGTTCCTGGCCCGCGCGTTCCGCGTGATGGCCGAGGCCGGTGCCGCCAGTGCGCCCGGCGTGGACTTCTCCACCGGCGACGTCGAGCTGCGCAAGGTGACCCACCGGACCATCGACGAGGTGACCAAGCTCATCGAGAGCTACCGGTTCAACGTCGCGGTGGCCCGCATGATGGAGCTGACCACCGCCGCCCGCCGGGCGATCGACGCCGGGCCCGGCGCGGCCGACCCGGCCGTCCGCGAGGCCGCGGAGACCCTGGCGATCATGCTGTCGCTGGTCGCGCCGTACTGCGCGGAGGAGGGCTGGGAGCGGCTCGGGCACGCGCCGTCCGTCGCCAAGGCGGGCTGGCCCGAGGCGGACCCGGCGCTGCTGGTCCAGGAGTCGGTCACGGCCGTGGTGCAGGTGGCGGGCAAGGTCCGCGACCGGCTGGAGGTCTCCCCGGACATCTCCGAGGACGACCTGCGGTCCCTGGCCCTGGCGTCGGACAAGGTCCGGCCCTACCTGGACGGCGAGCCGCGCAAGGTCATCGTACGCGCGCCGAAGCTCGTCAACATCGTCCCCTGACGAGTCGTCCCGGCTCCGCCGTACCTTCCGGTGCGGCGGAGCCGCGGGTCACGACACCCTGCCGGGTGACACAGGGGTCGCCGCCACGCCGCGGCGAGCCTCGCCGGGTGCCTGCGCAGGCCGGTCCCGCCGGAGACCGCCACGCAGGTCGGGCACGTCGGCGGCGCCGTAGTCACGAGAGGCGCGCGTCACCCCACACCGCGGTGCTGCGGTAACACGTCTCGGCCTCGATCTCCAGGATGACGGCCGTGGCGCCGTCCAGCTTCACGTCGATGACCGCGGGCCGGTCGCGGCTGGC
>JADGHC010000472.1 GCA_019689655.1 Microbispora sp. | reverse complement strand
TCGTACGTCCGTGGACGCGTCCCGCGGGGCCCGGTCCGCCGGGCCGGACCGGCGCCGGAGCGTCCCGCGGGGCTCGATCCGCCGCGTCCGGCCCGGCCGAGGTCGGAGACTCCCGCGGGGCTCGCTCCGCCGGGTAGCCGTCGAGGTCAGAGCGTGCCGCGGCGTGCCTGCTCGCGCTCGATGGCCTCGAAGAGCGCCTTGAAGTTGCCCTTGCCGAAGCCGAGGGAACCGTGCCGCTCGATGAGCTCGAAAAACACGGTCGGACGGTCCTGCACCGGCTTGGTGAAGATCTGCAGCAGGTAGCCGTCCTCGTCGCGGTCCACGAGGATGCGGCGCTTCTTCAGCTCCTCGACCGGCACGCGGACCTCGCCGATGCGGGCGCGCAGCTCCGGGTCGTCGTAGTAGGAGTCGGGCGTGTCGAGGAACTCGATCCCCGCCTCGCGCATCGCGTCGACCGTCGTGATGATGTCGTTGGTGGCCAGCGCGATGTGCTGGACGCCCGGACCGCCGTAGAACTCGAGGAACTCCTCGATCTGGGACTTCTTCTTGCCCTCCGCGGGCTCGTTCAGCGGGAACTTGACCTTGCGGGTGCCGTCCGCGACGACCTTGGACATCAGCGCCGAGTATTCGGTGGCGATGTCGTCGCCGATGAACTCCGCCATCTTGGTGAAGCCCATGACCTTCTCATAGAACTCCACCCACTCGTCCATGCGCTCGACGTTGCCGACGCAGTGGTCGATCGCCTGGAAGAGCCGGCCGTTCTTCACCGCCGGCGGCGCGACGATGGGCTCGGCGGGCACGTATCCGGGCAGGTAGGGGCCGGTGTAGTCGGCGCGGTTGACCAGCGTGTGCCGGGTCTCGCCGTAGGTCGCGATGGCCGCCAGCACGACCTTGCCGTGCTCGTCCTCGACCACGTGGGGCTCCTCCAGCCCCCGCGCGCCCTGCGACAGCGCGTACTGGTAGCACTTCTCCACGTCCGGCACCTCGAGTGCCAGGTCGATGACGCCGTCGCCGTGCTCGGCCACGTGCCGGGCGAGCGGCGTGCCCGCCCGTACGGCTCCGCGCAGCTCGAACCGGGCGGAACCCGATACGAGGACGTACGCCACCTCGTCGCGGCTGCCCGTCTCCGGCCCCCGGTAGGCCACCAGGCGCATCCCGAAGGCGGTCGAGTAGTAGTGGGCGGCCTGCTTCGCGTTGCCGACCGCGAAGACCACTGCGTCCATGCCGTGAACCGGAAAGACATCGTTCATGTGACAACTGTCCGCGGGCATGGCCAATTTGTGCAACAGTGGATTGAATCGCTGGACAATTTGCTCAGTGGCCGCCTCGTGTAAGGGGAAATCGTTATGACGATTGACCACCTTGACGCCCGGATCGTCGCACTGCTGACCGCCGAGCCCAGGATCGGCGTGCTCGAGTGCTCCCGCAGGCTCAACGTCGCGCGGGGGACCGTGCAGGCCCGGCTCGACCGGATGGCCGCCAAGGGGGTCATCACCGGTTACGGCCCGGACATCGATCCGGCCGCGCTCGGCTTCGACGTGACGGCGTTCGTGACCTTGCACATCAGGCAGGTGGCGGGGCACGTGCCGGTGGCCGACCAGCTCGCGCTCATCCCCGAGGTCCTGGAAGTGCACACGATCACCGGTGGGGGAGACATGCTGTGCCGGGTGGTCGCCCGCAGCAACGCCGACCTCCAGCGTGTCATCGATCGGATCGTGGACGTGCAGGGCGTCGTACGGACCGAGTCGGTGATCGCGCTGGACACGCCGGTGCCGTACCGGACCCTCCCGCTGGTCCGGGCGGCGGGGGGCGTGCCGCGGCCCGGCGGGTCGTCCTCCGGGGGCTGATCGCCGCCCGGCGGGTCGTCCACGGGGGACTGCTGCGAGGCAGGGTTTTCCACAGACGTACCAAGAAGTGCCGGACCACCGATGGCCATCGTTTACCGTGGTTCCGTTCGCCCAGCTCAGAGGGCACAACTGGGCATAGTGGGGGTATCGGACTTATCGGGGGTCACAGCGTGGACAGCGCCGAGGAGGGCCCGATCGAGGAGGGCGCCGTGCACCCGCACGCGTCACCCGGCGGCCGGGACGGAGGCGGCGGCGACGGCGTCCCGCCTCGCCGGCGAAGGCGGTTGCTGCGCGTCGTGCTCGTGAGCGCGGCCACGGGGATCGTCGGGCTCGTCGTGTTCCTCGCCGTGGTGTGGGCGTTGACCCCGATTCCGGACAGCACCCAGGAACTGGCCACCGCCCAGGGCTCGGTGATCTACTACCGGGACGGCAAGACGGTCCTGGCCACCGAGGGGGTCAACCGCAAGACCGTCCCGCTCGCGCAGGTCCCCCCGGCCGTCAGAAGCGCCGTCATCGCCGCGGAGAACCGCACGTTCTACCAGGACCAGGGCGTCTCCCTGTCCGGTACGGCCCGAGCCGTGTGGTCCACGATCACCGGCCAGCAGCTCCAGGGCGGCTCCACGATCACTCAGCAGATGGTCCGCAACTACTACAGCGGCCTGGGCCAGGAGCGCACGATCGGGCGCAAGCTCAAAGAGATCATGATCGCGCTGAAGGTGGATCGTTCCAAGTCGAAAGATTGGGTGCTGGAGCGTTACCTCAACACCATCTACTTCGGGCGGGGGGCGTACGGCATCCAGGCCGCCGCGCGGGCCTACTTCGACAAGGACGTGCAGAACCTGACCGTGGCCGAGGGCGCCTATCTCGCCGCCGTGATCCAGCAGCCCACTCGCTTCGCCAACCCGACCGGCGCCACGCTCGACGCCGCGAAGGCCAGGTGGGCGTCGGTGATCCGGGGCATGCGCGAGATCGGCGCGATCACCCCGGAAGAGGCCGCGGCCCAGGTGTTCCCCACCCTGGCCAAGCAGCGGGCGCCGCTGTCCCTCGGCGGCCAGAACGGCTACATGCTGGCGCAGGTGCGCGCGGAGCTGAACCGGCTCGGCTACACCGACGAGGACATCAACCACGGCGGCCTGAAGGTCACCACGACGTTCGACAAGAAGCTGATGGCGCTGGCCCAGCAGGCGGTCAAGGAAGTCCTGCCGGCGGACACCCCCAAGAAGGTCCGCACCGGCCTGGCGGCCGTCGATCCCGCGACCGGCGAGGTCGTCGCCTTCTACGGCGGGCGTTACGAGACCAACCAGTACGACAACGCCTTCTCCGCCAAGGTGCAGGCCGGCTCGACCTTCAAGCCCTACACGCTGGCCGCCGCGCTCGAAGCCGGTTACGGGCTCGACTCGCTGGTCTACGGCAACTCGCCCATCCGCGTCGGCTCCGCCGAGATCCCCAACGCCGGCGGCAAGTCGTACGGGCAGGCGATCACACTGCTTCAGGCGACGCAATACTCGGTCAACACCGCCTTCGTGGACCTCGGGCAGCGGATCGGCCTCGACAAGGTCGTCGCGGCCGCGCGGGCGGCCGGTATCCCCGAGGCGCAGCTCGCCCCGCACCGCAACGCCGCCACGTTGCCCCTGGGGGTGGCGTCGGTGAGCGCCGTGCAGCAGGCCTCCGGCTTCGCCACGTTCGCCGCCGGGGGCATCCATCACGAGGCTCATGTGATCCGGTCGGTCACCGACAGCACCGGACTCACCCGCAGGTTCGCCCCGGCCGGTGTCCGGGCCTTCAGCGAGAACACCGCCGCCGACACGACCTTCGCGCTGGAGCAGGTGGTGCGCGGCGGCACCGGCACGGCCGCGCGGCTATGGGACCGGCCGGTGGCGGGCAAGACCGGCACGACCGACGAGTCCGCCGCGGTCTGGTTCTCCGGGTACGTCCCCCAGCTTGCCGTCGCGGTGAACATGTTCCGCGACGACAACAAGCCGGTGACCATCCCCGGCTACGGCGAGCTGTACGGCGGCACGCTGCCGGCCGAGATCTGGAAGACCTTCATGAGCCGCGCCATGGAGGGCAAACCGGTCAAGGAGTTCCCCGACCCGGTCACGTGGAACCCCTCCTACTGGGACGCCTACGGCATGACCATGCGGCCGCAGGACGGTGCTCCCACGGCCATCCCGACCGGGCCCGACGCGTCGCTCCCGCCGTACGAGCAGGGCGACGGGGCGGCGCCCGGCGCGGAGGTGCCGGGCGGGCCCGCAGCCGGGGACGGGGAGGAGGGCCCGGCCGGCCAGGGCGACGAGGTGGGTCAGAGAGGCGGCGCGAACGGTATCGGCGGCGTGATCGGCCCGGATGGAGCCGGTGGCGTGCCGGGTCTGCTCGGCACCGGCCGTGCCCGCGACACGGGTGCCGGAGACACTCCCCACGGCGCCGCCTCCGAGACGGGGACCGCCGAGTCCGGCGCGGGCGCCGAGAGGACCGGGAGCGGCCAGGCCAATACGGGGCGCCGCACCGGCCAGACGACCGGCCAGACCGACCCCGGCACCCGCCAGAACGGGCAGGTGGGGCCGGAAGCGCAGATCCCCGGGCCTCACTAGTTCCCGTTGATCTTCAGGCCGCCCGTCGTCTGGGTCGTGCACGCCGGCCGTCGGTTATGGTGTCGCCCCGGCCACCTGGTCGTGGTGTTGCCTTCAGCGGTCCGGGCGCGTGCCGCACTCCTTCCCGCGGCTCTCACAGCCGCCGCCCGGCGCCAGGGCCGTGCGCCGCCCTGGCTCTCTCGGCGCACGCGACCTCAGGCCCTCCGGGAGCACGTCATTCGCCTCCCCGCGGTTCTCAGTCACTTCCGCCGGTCGTCTGGGTCGTGGGCCGCCTCCGACCGTCTGGTTGCGTACGCCGCCCTGGCCGTCAGGTCGTGTGCGCCGCGTCCCCTTGCCCGTGGTTTATCGCCTGCCGAGGCGGTGGTAGGTGAAGGCCCAGCGGTCTTTGCCGACTTTGCGGCGGGTGTAGCGCTCGGGGTGCCGGTAGCGGTCGCGGTTGTGGAATTGGCAGGCCGGTCCCAGCAGCTTCAGGTTCGTCAGGCCGCCGCTGCTCCAGTTGTCGGCGTGGTCGATCTGGCACATGGTGGCGGGCAGGGGGCAGCCGTCGACCCAGCAGGTGGCGTACCGGGCGAAG
>JADGHC010000471.1 GCA_019689655.1 Microbispora sp. | reverse complement strand
CCGAATGGCTGACCCATCCCGCCGGTCCCACCCCGGACGAGCGCTTCGAGATCGGGCTCGACTTCGTCCTCGACGGGATCGCGGGCAGGCTGCCGTGAGCGCGCCGCGGCCGTAACTCGGAGATCACGAAAACCTTTTCGTCGCGCCTGTTACCCCTATGACATGCGCTTTTGGCGTGGTCATTGACAGCCGATCGTGTTTCTTTTACGTTACCGAAAACCTTTTAGTTCGTTTCGGGCGTCGCGGGGGGATGCCGGAAGGAGAGGTCATGAAGCCACGTTGGCGGGCTCCCGCGGCAGCGGGATTGTTAGCGCTAACAATACCTTTGGCACCACTGAGCGGCGGTCTGCTGGCTCCCGCGGCGTCCGCGGCGCCGGAGATCCTGCCGGCGCGGGCCCAGGACCAGCTCGGCCTGCCGGTCTTCACCGGCGGCGACCCGGTCCCGGACGAGCCCGCGAAGTACGACCCGCGCCGCATGATGCGGGCCATCTACGACAAGGAGAAGGGCGGCGACTCCTACTGGATCGACCGCATGCTGGCCCGCAAGGGCGACGACCCGGCGGGCACCTGGCTGATGACCCGGGGCAGGGCGGCGTTCATGAAGGAGCACGATCCGTCCGTGATCGGCTTCGGCGGCAGCCTCGCCTACTGGGAGAGCATCGACAACCGCGAGGCCTACCGCGTGGACCTCGGCACCACCCTGCGGGAGAACGTCGCCGAGCGGCTGCAGATGCCCAGCCACTGGGAGGGCGTCTACACCGGCGACGGCCTGTCGGTCACGGTGAAGAAGTTCATCACGTACGAGAACGTGCTGGTCACCACGCTCGCGATCACCAACACCGGCACGGAGGCGCGTGCCGTCCCGGTGACCGTGACCTCGCCGTACGCGAAGACGGCGGACGGCGACCGGGAGCTGATCGGGGTGGTGACCGCCAAGAACCGGCTCACCACGATCTTCCCCAGGCTCAGCGGCGACGACCTGAAGGTGGACGGCGCCGCGCTGAAGGGCACGCTGACCGTCAAGCCGGGGGCGACCGTGCGCACCAAGGTGCAGCTCGGCCTGATCGCCGAGGAGCTGCCCGGCTCTCGCGAGGAGTACGACGCCTACAAGAAGCGCTCGCCGGACAAGGCCCTGACCAAGCAGATGCAGGACTACAACGCCTGGTGGGCGGACAACTTGCCCTACATCGACGTGCCCGACGAGAACATTAAGAAGTTCATCTACTACCGCTGGTGGTTGATGCGCTTCAACTTCCTCGACGCCGACATCCCGGGCAACGACTACCAGTTCCCCACGTCGGTGGAGGGCGCGCTCGGCTACAACAACGCGATCGTGCTGACCGTGCCGATGTTCATCCAGGACCTCAAGTATCTGCGCGACCCCATCTACTCGTACGGGCCGTGGGTGTCGGTGGGTGAGGTCTCCAGGAACTCGAAGTACACCGACAACCCGGGCGACCCGGAGAACTGGAGCAACAGCTACACGCAGTACATCTCCGCCAGCGCGCTCGACAGCTACCGGCTGCACGGCGGCCAGCCCGGCATCCTGCGCAACCTCGCGCGGTACGCCGAAAAGGACGTGTACGGCCAGCTCGACGCGTACGACTCCAACGACAACGGCGTCATCGAGTACGACTGGGAGGCGATGACCGGCAACGACGCGGACGCCGTGTCGTTCCACTACTACGGCGGCGCCAACGAGCGGGCCGAGGGCGCCTACGTCTACGCCAACGCGATGGCCGCCGCGAAGGCGTACGAGCTGATCGGCGACACGGCCAAGGCGGCCGAGATGCGCGGCGTGGCCGACAAGGTGAAAAACGGCATCCTCACCGTGCTGTGGGACGACCAGGACAAGGTGTTCAAGCACCGCGACCTGCGCACGGGCAACCTGATCCCGTGGAAGGAGTCCAACAACTACATCCCGTTCGCCACCGGGCTGGTGCCGGCCGACGAGCCGAAGTACCGCGAGGCGCTGCGGCTGTGGACCGACCCCGCCGAGTATCCGATCTTCCCCTTCTACACGGCCAACCAGAAGGACAAGGCCGAGGCGGCCGCCCAGGGCAAGCCGGGGTCGAACAACTTCTCCCAGATCAACTCGACCAGGGACTTCTCGCTGTTCTCCAAGGCGCTGCACGAGTACACCTCGCCGTACATCACGCCGGAGATGTACAAGCAGCTGCTCTACTGGAACGCCTGGGCGCAGTACATCGGCGGCGACACCCGATACCCGGACGCCAACGAGTTCTGGGCGAACTGGAACCCGCAGACCAAGACCATCGAGTACCGCTCCTGGATCCACCACACCATCCTCGGCAGCAGCAACTGGACGGTCATCGAGGACGTGGCCGGGCTGCGCCCGCGCGACGACGCCAAGATCGAGCTGTGGCCGGTGGACATCGGCTGGGACCACTTCACGGTCAACGGCATCGACTACCGCGGCCACGACCTGACCATCGTCTGGGACAAGCCGGACGGCGACGTGAAATACCGGGGCGTGCCCGAGGGCTATTCGATCCTCATCGACGGCAAGCGCAAGGTCACCCTGGCGGGCCTGGCCCACGCCGTCTGGGACCCCGCGACCGGACACGTCGAGGGCGGCACGGTGCTGCACAGCGAGGCCGACCGCGGGCTCAAGGCGCCCATCGACGTGAAGCTCAAGGGCGACCGGATCGAGGACCTGTTCGCCAAGGCCGGGGTGTCGCTCGGCAGCGACGCGCCCGACCTCGTGAAGTCCGCCACCGCCTCGTACGGCGACCCGGCCGGCGCGGTGGACGGCTTCACGATCAACGAGCCGTACTGGGGGAGCAAGGGGTCGGGCAACGCCTCCGACTGGCTGGAGGTGGACCTCGGCTCCGCGCGGCCCGTCGACGACGTGCGGCTGTACTTCTACAACGACCGCAAGACGGGCGGCTACAGCGAGCCGGCCTTCTACACGATCCAGTACCTCGACGGCACGACGTGGAAGGACGTGCCCGGCCAGGCCAAGTCGCCGGTCTACCCCCGGGCCAACCTCAACGAGGTGCGCTTCCGGCCGATCACCACGGCGAAGCTGCGCGTGGTGGTCACCCACCGGCCGGGGTACGCCACCGGCCTGAAGGAGGTGCAGGTGTTCGCCACCGGCGGCAAGCCGTCGCCGGTGAAGAACCGGGCGCCGTACGCGCTGATCGTGCCGGACGAGAGCGTGAACCGGCCGGGCCAGGTGCGCCTGAACGCGGTGGTCAAGGACGACGGGCTGCCGTCCGGCGAGCTCACCGCCGCCTGGGACCTCGTCGACGGGCCCGGTGAGGCGTTCTTCAGCGACCCGTCCGGCGCCACGGGCACGACGGTCTCGTTCACCAAGGCGGGGACCTACCGGGTGCGGCTGACCGTCACGGACGGCGCGCTGACCACCCGGACGACGATCACCGTCACGGCGACCGAGCAGCCCGATGACGTGAACATCGCGCCGAACGCCACGCCCACCGCCTCCTACACCTCCCCCTGGGAGAAGCTGAGCGCGGTCAACGACGGCATCGACCCGCCGCGGTCCAATGACACCGTCAACCCCCGCTGGGGCACCTGGCCGCAGCAGGGCACGCAGTGGGTGCAGCTCGACTGGCCCGACCCGGTGCGGATCGGCAAGTCGGACGTGTACTTCTTCGACGACGGCGGCGGCGTCCGGATCCCCGCCTCCTGGAAGCTCCAGTACTGGGACGGCTCGGCGTTCAAGGACATCCAGGCCGGCTACCCCGTCGCCGCCGACAAGTACAACACCGTGTCGTTCGACCCGGTGACCACGACCCGGATGCGCGTGGTCCTCGAATCCGGGCAGGGCTCGGTCGGGCTGCTGGAGTGGAAGACGTACGCGGTGCGGCCCGACGGGGTGCGGCCCGTGCACGTGCCCACACTGGTGAACACGCTGCCCGAGCTGCCCGGCACGGTGGAGACCACGTACGCCGACGGCGGGCGGGGCACGGCCAAGGTCACCTGGCAGCCGGTCACGCTCGACCAGGTGAAGACCGGCGGCAGCACCTTCACGGTCGCGGGCCTGGCGGAGGGGGTGCGCGAGGCGGTCCACGCCACCGTCTACGTGCGCACCACCGACGCGGTCACCATCACCTCGATCGCCGAGGAGAGCGTGACCACGCGGGCCGGAACCGCGCCGTCGCTGCCCGGCACCGTCGTGGCGACGTACAACGACGGCTCGAAGGACAGCCGCGTGGCGGTCACCTGGGAGCCGGTCGATTCCGCGAAGTACGCCGCCCCCGGCACATTCACCGTCACCGGCCAGGTGGCCGGCAGCACGGTGAAGGCCACGGCGGTGGTCACCGTCACCTGATCGGGGCGGCCCCCGGGCCCGCCGGCCGGGCCCGGGGGCGCTCACCCCCGGGCGCTCTCCCAGTCCAGCTCGCCCTTGACGACCTTCGGCCGCCAGCCGCGGATCGGCCGGCCCGTCTCCAGCGACCTCGCGGTCGCCTTCAGCAGCGCCAGGTAGGACGGCCACACCACGTCACCCTCGAGTCGTAGGCCGTCCTCGTTGAAGAACTCACCCGTCTTCCCCGTACGTGTGTCGATGAAGAGGTTGCCGCCGTCGATGGCGTACGCGAAGGGGATCAGGTGGCCGTCCCACCAGTACCCGTCGGGACCGATGCCGCAGAGCATCTTCCACTCGCTGCGGATGTGCTTGGCGGACATCAGCTCGTAGAAGGGGGCGGGGCCGAACCCCCACGAGCCGACGCCGTCGTGCCGCAGCAGCGAGGCCCTCAGGTCGTCGGGGAAGCGCAGCCCCATCGCCGCCTCCGACCTGGCGATGTCCAGGGGGCGGGCCGGCGGCCGCAGGCGCTTGTAGGTGACGGGCGCCTTGCGGGCCAGCCACCGCTCGATGCGCCGCCACACCGCGTTCACCTCGGCGGTGACGCGCGGCCCCGGCATGCGCACCCGAGGCGTACGGCGGGGCGGCCGGCACCCGACGGCGCGCAGCTCCTCGGCCGTCGGCTTCTCCGGGGGCGGCTCCACCGTCACCGTCGGCGTCGGGGAGGGAGAGGGCC
>JADGHC010000470.1 GCA_019689655.1 Microbispora sp. | reverse complement strand
AGGGTCATAGTCGGGATGACCGCAGGACCAGTCCTGCGCCACCTGATCGCCATCCTCGCAGAAGGCGATGATGCCCAGCGCCCGGAACCACGTCGGCTGGTCAACATTGCCCTGCGTGTCCCGAACCAAGCCCATGACCGCACAGCGGTTGGCGATCTTGTCGGCGTAGGTCGGCGGGTATTCGATGCCGCCCCACAGTTCGGCGTTCAGCGCGCTGGAGGATTTCTTGGTAGGAGCCGGCGCCCCTGGATTGGCGTCGAGGAACGCCTGCACCCGATCCCTGAACATCTCGAAGGGCCAGATCTCGCCTGACTTCAGCAGGCGAACCGGGATGGCTTCGGCCTTGCGATGGTGGGTTCCCACCGGGCGCAGCACGCTTGCCTCGTCCGACGTGCGGGACGGATCTGCATGGAGCTTGCCGACGACGAAGGCCGCCTTCAGCATCTCCGCCACGGGCTTCCAATCCGCCCGCTCCACCTCCGTTTCCAGCGTCCAGTAGACGTGGAGGCCCCGACCCGACGCCACGATCCAGGGCTTCGCCAGCCCGGTCAGGTCGAGGAACGCCTTCAGCGCCACCAGGGCGTCGCGCGCCGTGGCGTAGGGCTTGCCCTCGCCACAGTCGAGATCGGCCCAAAACGCCTTCAGCCGGCCGACATTGGCCTGCTTGCGCCCGCCCCGGACCAGCTTGCCCTTCTCGTTCCGCTCCTTGTCGAGCGCGGTATCGGTGAAGCCGGCCAGGGCGAAGAACACGTTGTGCCCGGCCTGATCCAGGCGCTGCGCAGCGGCGGCAGCCGTGGCGTTGTCCTCAAAGAAGAAGTGGCGGAAGCCGCCCTTGTCGTTCGGGACCGCGATGCAGCGCAGCCCTTGCGACGGTAGAATGGTGTCGAAGAACTCCTGGGTATCCATGCCCGTCCGCAAAACCATCGCGTCGGACACGCCTTCGCTTGCCGAAACAACTGGTTTCGTGTATGCGTTCATTGCTACAGACGTTCTCCAAAATGCCCCGTGACACCGGCCAGGGTGTTGCGGGGCGACTTGTTTCAGGGGGTTGGCTGCTCGCGTCGCGCTGCGGCCCAGGCGATCAGGTCCGACACAAGGAAGCCGTATCGGCCTGCCGAGAGCTTCACGCGCGGGGCGAAGGTGCCGGCCTTGATCTGCGCCATCATCTTCGACCGGCTCATGCCGACGAAGTGCGGCACATCCTCTTGCGGCAACACCGCCTGGGGCCGGATGCCGCGAACATCGGCTGAGAGGACCACCGGGCAGGCGCCCTCGGTATTCGGCGCCTCATATGTAAACTTGTTGTCCTGCATTCAGGATACTCTCCATGGGTAAGCGTCCCATGCAGTATTAAACACCAAATGGACTTATTGGATGCCACGCTTCCACATGCGAATGCAGTTATGTATTTGCACGTAAAGATGTTTGGGTGTGTGTTGGGTAGGGACTGCCGGCCGCAAACGAGAAAGGGGCGCCGAAGCGCCCCCTCCCTGTCCCTGATCGGGCTGCCCTGGCGGCCGCCGATCACCCCGCCTTCCGCAGCGGCACCACGTTCGCTGCCAGCGGTGGCAGTCCCACCACCTCGCGCACATGCCCTTCCCAGGCGGCCAGCGCCGCCGCCTTCTGCGTTCGGTAGGTGGCCCGGTTATAGATCTTCGCCACGCCGCGCTTGGCGGCCCCCGAGACATGGTTCAGGCATGCTTCCGCGACGTGCGGCTCAATGCCCGTCTCGTTCGCCCAGGTGGAGAAGGTGCGGCGGAAGTCGTGCAGGGTCCAATGCGGCAATGTCACCTCGCCCGCCTTCGGCTCCCGCCCGTGCGCCATGGCGAAGTCCTCCCGCAGCGCCCGCAGCATCCGCCGATCCAGCCGGGCCTTGGATTGCGACCACCCGGAGAAGCCGGTTTCCGTGTCGCCCAGCACGGCGGGATTGTCCTCCCGCCGCTTCGGTAGCTGCGCCACGGCCAGGGGTCCAAGCGCCACCTCATGGGGCAGCCCGTTCTTGGATCGCGCGGCCGGTATGGTCCACGTTGCGGACATGCCATCCCCGGCCATCTCCACCTCGGCCCATGCCATGGCGCCGACTTCCTCGCGGCGCGTCCCGGTCAGCAGCAATAGGCGCACGATGCGGTCATAGTCATGCCCGCCCGCCGTGCAGCGCCAGATCAGGGCAAGCTCGGCATCGGTCAGGACGCGCGAGCGCGGTCCCTTCTCGGCCGCCTTGGGCACCAGCAGGACCGGGTTCGCCTCGCAGGCAATCAGGCCGCTGCCTATCGCCCATTTCCACATCGCGGCCAGCGTGGTCCTGAGCTTGTTAGCGGCGGCGGGGCCGGATCGCTTCTCCACCCGGCGCACCAGCGTGGCGATTTCCGCCCGCTGCACCTGTTCCATGGCCTGCCCGTGCAGCGGCTTGGCGTGCTTCAGCAGATGCCGTTCCGCGTTCTCGTAGGAGCCGGGGCGCATGGTGGCCTTGGCGAAGGACAGATAACCGTCGAACGGCCCGCGCGCTGCCTCGCAGCCCTGGATCACCTCCAAGACCGTCAGCGCCGCCCGCGCCTTCACCTTCTCGGCCTGAGGGTCGTGACCCAGCTTCGCCCTGGCGAGGATTTCGCGGGCCTTCTCCCGCGCCTCGGCCAGCGTGACCGTGTTCAGGTCGCCCAGGGCGACCCGCTTGGACTGCCGACCGATCCGGTATTGGGCGATCCACGACCGCCGACCGCTGGGGCGCGCGATGATGCCGAAGCCGGGCAGGCTGGCATCCCAGGCGAATGCCACGTCCTTGCCTTCAGGGCAGCCGACACGGGCGACCGTGGTAGTGGTGAACCGGAAGCGCGCAGTCATGCCACGCCTCCCAGGGCGCGGCCCCGCATAGGTCCGACCACGGCGAAACGGGTAAGCGCATGGTAAGCAGCAACCCGCTTACCGCTACTCCGCATCCGCCGCTGGCGGATGGCGTAACCATTTGATTTTCCGGGGTTCCGATGGAGCGGGCGAAGGGATTCGAACCCTCGACCCCAACCTTGGCAAGGTTGTGCTCTACCCCTGAGCTACGCCCGCGCCCCGTCGGTAGCGCGGCTTTTAACAGACCCTCGCGGGAATGCAAGCTGCCCCCGGCATGCATGAATGGGGGGCAGCCAGACGAAATCCGCAATGCACCGGCTGACCGCCGAATAAGGCCACAACGGACCCGGCCACACCAGGCCCAGGAGCGCAAACATGCCGGCTCCGCCGGCTATTCCATCGCCGCGTCGAGGGTGATCTCGGCATTCAGAACGCGGGAAACGGGGCAGGTCGCCTTCGCCTCCTCGGCCAGGCGCCGGAACTCGTCCGGCGTGCAGCCCGGCACCTTGCCACGCAGGGTCAGGGCAATGGCGGCAATTCTCCAGCCGCCCTGCTCCTGCTCCATGGAAAGCCGCGCCTCGGTTCGCAGGCTCTCCGGCGTGTGGCCGGCGCCCGAAAGCCTGAAAGCCAGCGCCATGGTGAAGCAACCGGCATGGGCGGCAGCGATCAGCTCCTCCGGATTGGTGCCCTGGGCATCGCCGAAACGGGTGCTGAAGCCATAGGGTGTATCGCGCAGCGTGCCGCTCTGGGTGGTAAGGCTCCCCTTGCCCTCCTTGCCGGTGCCCTGCCAGGCGGCACTCGCGGTACGATGGATGATGGCCATGCGGCTGTCCTCCTCAGTCCTCCTGTGGCGAGAGGTAGGAAGCCCGGCGTCGCATCGGAACCAGAAAAGACCTGCGCCAGGTATCGCGTGCGTGATTGCGCGCGAAAATCGCATAGGAAAAAACCTTGCCGCGCCTTCCCGCCGAGGCGCAGCCTTCCCCTGCCGGGATCCCCTGACAGGAGGAGAGGCCATGTATGCGATGATCCGCCGCTACGCCGGCAGCGGCAGCGTGGCTGAAGAAGTCGGGCGCCGGGTCACCCAGGGCCTGGTGCCGAGCCTCCGGCAGTCCCCCGGCTTCGCCGGCCTCTGCGCCGTCAGCAGCGAGGATGGGGACATCTACTCGATCACCCTGTTCGACACGCGGCAGAACGCCGAGGCGTCGCATGCCCGCGTCCGCGAATGGGTCCAGGCCAATCTGCGCGACCTGCTGCCCAACCCGCCCGAGGTGATGTCGGGCGAGGTGCGCACCAATGAGATGGCGCAGATGCAGGACAGCGAAGGCGGTCAGGCCTTCATCACCATGCGGATCTTTGACGGCGCCCGCGGGGCGATTCCCGACATCGCGCAGCGGGCCAAGGAGGTCCTTATCCCGCTGATGCGGCAGCAGAACGGCTTCCGCGGCTCCATCGCCTTCTCCACCGACCAGTCGCCCAGCCGCATCGTCGCCATCAGCTTCTGGCAGAGCCGGGAGGCGGGGCAGGCCGGGACGGAGCAGGTCCTCGCGACCATCGCGGCGAAGATGCGCGACCTGCTGCCCAACCCGCCGAAGCGCGTCGCCGGGCCGGCCATGATGATGGTGATGACGCCCGCACCGCAGCGTGGCCCTTCGGCCTGAGCCGCATTCGCCGGCGGTGCGCTACTGCGCCGCCGGCACGCCCATGCCCTGCCGGCGCAGCTCGGCGATTTCCGCACGCAGAGCCGCGACCTCGGCGCGGAGCACCGCCAGCTCCTCCCCCACAGGGTCGCAGGGCGTCTCGGCCAGGCCATAGCCGGGGGAGGTTCCGGCCGCCGGCCGCGCCGGCATCACCCGATGCTCCTGCGGCGGCCGCGCCGGGATGCCGACCACGGTGGCCCCCGGCGGCACCTCGGACACCACCACGGCATTGGCGCCGATGCGGGCGCCGGCGCCGACGGTGATCGGTCCCAGCACCTGCGCGCCGGCGCCGATCGCCACGCCGTCGCCAATGGTCGGGTGCCGCTTGCCGGGCTGGCCGGAGAGGCCGCCCAGGGTGACGCCGTGATAGATCAGCACGTCATCGCCGATCTCCGCCGTCTCCCCCACCACCAGCCCCATGCCGTGGTCGATGAAGAGCCGCCGGCCGATCTTGGCGCCCGGATGGATCTCGATCCCGGTGATGAAGCGGTTGAGGTGGGAC
>JADGHC010000469.1 GCA_019689655.1 Microbispora sp. | reverse complement strand
GCGGGCCCGCCCGCGGCACGGCACTAGGCTTGACCCCGAACGGACCCCCGAGGTGGGCGGCCTATTCGAATTGGAGGACCAACGTGGCGCGCGTCATCGTCGACGTCATGCTCAAGCCGGAGATCCTCGACCCGCAGGGCCAGGCGATCGCCCGGGCGCTGCCGCGGCTCGGTTTCTCCGGGGTCTCCGAAGTGCGGCAGGGCAAGCGGTTCGAGCTGGAGCTGGACGGACCGGCCGACGAGGCAGCGCTTTCGGAAGTCAGGAAGATGGCCGAAACCCTGCTGGCCAACACCGTCATCGAGGACTTCTCGGTCCGCGTCGAGGGGTGAAGCCGAGGGAAGATGTGGCGTATTTCGCACCACTACTTCCCGCCGTTTTTCCACTCCTAATCCGGCATCGGCCCGTCTCGAACCCGCCTATACGCCGCGCCTGGAATAACGGGCAGGTGATTTTGCGGTTAGCCCTGATTCATCGGGGAAGCCTACCTTGGTGACCTTCGACACCGGGGAGGGGTCCGGTGGACATTGAGTTCTCTCTGGCGATGCCACGGGACGCGATCGGCATCCCGATGGTGCGCCGGGTGGTGGGAGACGCGCTCCGGTCTCTCGGGGTGACCGAGGAGTGCGTGTCCGACATACTGCTGGCCACGTCCGAGGCGTGCGCCAACGCGGTGCGGCACGGTGGTCCGGCCAATCGCTACGAGGTCATGGCCACCATCGGCAACGGCCGCTGTGAGCTGCGCGTCGCCGACGAAGGCGAGGGCCTGCACATGATCCCCCGGCAGTATCCGCCGGCGGAGACGGAGAACGGCCGGGGCATCCTGATAATGCGCGCCGTCGTGGACGACCTTTCCTTCGACATCACGCCCGGGCGCGGCACCACCGTGCGCCTGTGCAAGGAGCTCGACTGGGACGAGCACGCCATCGCCTATCACCTCACCCTCGATCAGCACCTCGCCGGGGTCTGAAAGGCCCCGGCGAGCATCGGTCATAAGGGCCTGTTTGCGCGACATGTGATCGGGGGGCGTCCGCGGGGAGCCGATTTGGCGGCTCCGATACGCTGAGGTGTACCGCCACTGACCGCCGTCCGGCACCTGAGACGGTGGCGTCCGCCCTGGCGGGGACCCTTGGAGGAAAAACTGTCATGAGCGCTGCCCGGGTGGGCGTCGTCACCTTCCCCGGAACACTCGACGACCAGGACGCCGCGCGAGCCGTACGGCTGGCCGGAGCGGAGGCGGTGCCCCTGTGGCACGCCGATCACGACCTCAAGGGAGTCGACGCCGTCTTCCTGCCCGGCGGGTTCTCCTACGGCGACTATCTCCGCTGCGGCGCGATCTCCCGGTTCTCCCCCCTCATGACCGAGCTGATCCCGGCCGCCCGGGCCGGGCTGCCCGTGCTCGGCACCTGCAACGGCTTCCAGATCCTCTGCGAGGCGCACCTGCTGCCGGGCGCGCTGACCCGCAACGAGGGCCTGCACTACATCTGCCGCGACCAGCTCATCCGCGTGGAGAACACCCGTACGGCGTGGACGTCGGACTTCACCGAGGGCCAGGAGATCGTGCTGCCCATCAAGCACGGCGAGGGCCGTTATGTGGCCGACGCGGCCACGCTGGCGGAGCTGGAGAGCACCGGCCGCGTGGTCTTCCGCTACGCCGGGAGCAACCCGAACGGCTCGCTCAACGACATCGCCGGCATCACCAACGAGGCCGGGAACATCGTCGGCCTCATGCCCCACCCCGAGCACGCGGTCGAGGAGCTGACCGGTGCACCCGGCGTGGACGGGCGCGGCTTTTTCACCTCCATCCTCAAGAGGCTGGTGAACGCGTGACCGGCGAGACCGAGGCGACGAGCGGAGCGGGCCGAGGAACGAGGAGCGGTGAGCGGCCGATGAACATCGACACCGTGCGGCGCGCGCAGGAGACGCCGGACGAGCGCCAGCCGTACGCCGAGCTGGGCATGAAGGACGACGAGTATCAGCGGGTACGCGAGATCCTCGGGCGCCGTCCCACCAGCGCGGAGCTGGCCATCTACTCGGTGATGTGGAGCGAGCACTGCTCCTACAAGTCGTCGAAGGTGCACCTGCGGCAGTTCGCGACGAAGGCCCCCAAGTCGGAGGCCCTGCTCGTCGGCATGGGCGAGAACGCCGGCGTGGTCGACATCGGCGACGGCTGGGCCGCCACCTTCAAGATCGAGTCGCACAACCACCCGTCGTACGTCGAGCCGCACCAGGGCGCCGCGACCGGCGTCGGCGGCATCGTGCGCGACATCATGTCGATGGGCGCCCGGCCGATCGCGGTCATGGACTCGCTGCGCTTCGGCGGGGCCGACCAGCCCGACACGCGCCGCGTGCTGCCGGGCGTGGTCGAGGGCATCAGCCACTACGGCAACTGCCTCGGCCTGCCCAACATCGGCGGCGAGGTCGTCTTCGACCCCTGCTACATCGGCAACCCGCTGGTCAACGCCTTGTGTGTCGGCCTGCTGCGCAAGGACCAGATCAAGCTGGCCACCGCCCCCGGCCCGGGCAACAAGGTCGTGCTGTTCGGCGCGCGTACCGGCGCGGACGGCATCGGCGGCGCGTCGGTGCTCGCGTCGGCCACCTTCGAAGACGAGTCGCACGCCAAGCGCCCCGCCGTACAGGTCGGCGACCCGTTCATGGAGAAGCTGCTGATCGAGTGCTGCCTGGAGCTGTATCAGGCGGACGTGGTCGTCGGCATCCAGGACCTCGGCGCGGCCGGGGTGTCGTGCGCCACGACCGAGCTGGCCGCCAAGGGCACCGGCGGCATGGAGGTGAACCTCAACCTCGTCCCGCTGCGCGATCCCACGCTGCGGCCCGAGGAGATCCTGATGAGCGAGTCGCAGGAGCGCATGATGGCGGTCGTCAAGCCCGACGACATCCCCGCCTTCATGGCGATCTGCGAGAAGTGGGACGTCCCGGCGACCGTGATCGGCGAGGTCACCGACACCGGCCGGCTCGTCATGACGTGGGACGGCGAGGTGATCGTCGACATCCCGCCGGGCACGGCCGCCGACGAGGGCCCGGTGTACGAGCGGCCGCTCCGCGAGCCCGCCGGGCAGGCGGCGCTCAACGCCGACGGCCCCGAGCGCCTGCCCCGGCCCACGGACCTGCGGGAGACCCTGCTCACCCTGCTCGGCTCGCCCAACCTCGGGTCCAAGGAGTGGGTGACCTCCCAGTACGACCGGTACGTCCGGGGCAACACGGTCCTCGCCCAGCCCGCCGACGCCGGCATGCTGCGGATCTCCGAGACGATGCCAGGCGCCCAGGAGACCACCCGCGGCATCGCGCTCGCCACCGACGGCAACGGCCGCTACGCCAAGCTCGATCCGTACTCGGGGGCCCAGCTCGCGCTGGCCGAGGCGTACCGCAACGTCGCGGTGACCGGGGCCAGGCCGCTGGCCGTCACCAACTGCCTCAACTTCGGCTCGCCGGAGGACCCCGAGGTCATGTGGCAGTTCTCCGAGGCCGTACGCGGCCTCGCCGACGCCTGCCGCACCCTGGGCGTGCCGGTGACCGGCGGCAACGTGTCGTTCTACAACCAGACCGGCTCGACCGCGATCCACCCGACGCCGGTGGTCGGCGTGCTCGGGGTGATCGACAATGTGGCGCAGCGGGTCAGGTCCGGCTTCACCGCCCCCGGCCTGCGGGTGCTCCTGCTGGGCGAGACCCGCGAGGAGTTCGGCGGCTCGGAGTGGGCGCACGTGGTCCACGGCCACCTGGGCGGCCTGCCGCCGCGGGCCGACCTGGAGGCCGAGCGCGCGCTGGCGGAGGTGCTGACCGAGGCGGCGGCCCGCGGGCTGCTGGAGGGCTCGCACGACCTGTCCGACGGCGGCCTGGCCATCGCCCTGGCCGAGGCGTGCCTGGCCCAGGGCGTCGGCTGCACGGTGACCCTGCCGATTGAGGACGCCTTCGTCGCGCTGTTCAGCGAGTCTGCCGCGCGGGCGCTGGTCTGCGTGCGCCCCGAGGCGTTCGACGCCGTCGCCAACCTGTGCGCCCGCCACGAGGTCCCTTGCTATGGGCTCGGCCTCACCGGCGGCTCCGCGCTCACGGTCGAGGGCGTGCTCGAGATCCCGGTCGAGGAGCTCCGCGAGGTCCACGCCGCCGCGCTGCCGCGCATCTTCGACTGAGCCGCTTTCCGGCCGAGTCCCGGCGAACGAACAGGGCCCTTCCGGACGAGCCCGTCCGGAAGGGCCTTCGCGTGTCACAGAGGCCGCTCTACAGCGGCCGGTCTACAGCCCGATGACGTGGCACTTGGCCGTCGCCGTCTTGGTGGGGTCGCTCTCGGAGGTGGCCGTGAGCGTGACGGTGGCCAGGCGGCTGCCGCCGTCGGCGCGCCGGGCGTAGACGGTGACGTCGCCGTGCTTGCCGAAGCCGACCGCGGCGAGGGCGTTCGGCGTGATCACCGACCAGCCCTTCCCGTCGACCTTCGCCTGCAGGCGGTAGACGTCGCTGTTCAGGTACTTGCCGACGTCCCCGGGGTGCTGCCCCTGGGCGGGCGCCGCCTTACCGGTGTTGAACAGCGGGAACCGGCAGGTCGACAGTCCCTTCTGGCCGGCGGGGAGCCCGGCGGCCGGCAGCAGCTTCACGCCCCGCTTCTGCGGGCCCGACCCGTCGAGCGAGCGGACGGCGATCGTGTACGACAGGACGCCGTTGCGGTCACGGTGCGGGTCGATGATGTAGAAGTGCAGGCGGTTGGCCTGGTCCACGTACTCGTACTTGCTGCCGGAGTCGGTGCCGGCGTGGAAGAGGGCGTCGGCGAGCTGCCGGTAGTCGCCGATCGTGATCGGGACCTTGGTGCCGTCCGGCAGCACGTAGTCGGTCATGCCGATGTCCTGCGGGTTGGCGTCGATCACCCACTCGAACGGTGCCCGGTCCTGGTCCTTGGTCTTGGCCAGCAGCACGCCGGAGTCGGGGGTGAACGAGTCGGTCCCCATGCGGTCGACGACCTCGATCGTGTAGTTGTCGTAGCCGCCGCCGTCGCACAGGGGGTCGGTCGCGGGGTCGCACGAGCCCGTGGACTTGTCGCC
>JADGHC010000468.1 GCA_019689655.1 Microbispora sp. | reverse complement strand
GGACGGCACCTACGGCAAGGTCCTCGCCCGCTGGGGCCTGTCCACCGAGGCGGTCCCCGAGTCCCTGGTCAACCCGCCCGGCCTGCCGCGCGAGCAGTAGCCCGGAACTCGCAGGAGCTCGCGCGCCGGGGGAGGGAAGCGATCATGTGGAATACACCTCGTCATGCCAGTAATCGCTCATCGTCTCAATACCTTTGAGGGGTCTGGATCGCCTTTACCGTGGACATGCTGCCATTCGCGCGGCCGCGCCGTCGGTCCCCGGCGCGACGCACGCCGCCGGGCAGCCGCCGTCCGGGCTCGCCCGTCCGGCCCGCCCGGCGGAGGCTGGAGGCCGATTGATCGGATGAATCTTGATCGAGGAGCCGGGATCATGCCGGACAATGGCCCAGGTAGTCGGCAAACCGCCTAAGAGAGGCTTTACAGCGACCCGATGAATCTGAGAGGCTCGGCAGCGCATTCGCACCTGTGACACCAGCGGGAAGGCGGAAGGTGAAGCTGCTGAGAGTGGGGCCGGCGGGCGAGGAGCGGCCCTGTGTGCTCGCGCCCGACGGCCGGGTGCTCGACCTGTCGTCGCTGACCAACGACATCGACGGCGCGTTCCTCGCGGGAGGAGGCGTAGCGCGGGTACGGGCCGCCGTGGAGCGAGGCGAGCTGCCCGAGGCCGGGCCGTACGAGCGGGTGGGCGCGCCCATCGCCCGGCCGGGGAAGATCGTGTGCATCGGGCTGAACTACTCCGACCACGCGGAGGAGACCGGGGCGGCTACCCCCGCCGAGCCGGTGGTGTTCATGAAGGCGCCCAACACGCTCGTCGGTCCCGACGACGAGGTGCTGGTGCCGCGGGGCAGCGTGAAGACCGACTATGAGGTCGAGCTGGCGGTGATCCTCGGCGGTACGGCACGGTACCTGTCCTCCCCGGAGGAGGCGGCGGGGGTGATCGCCGGGTACGCGATCGCCAACGACGTGTCCGAGCGCGAGTTCCAGATCGAGCGCGGCGGCCAGTGGGACAAGGGCAAGTCCTGCGAGACGTTCAACCCGCTCGGTCCCTGGCTGGTGACGGCGGACGAGGTCGGCGATCCCCAGGCGCTCGGCCTGCGGCTGTGGGTCAACGGCGAGCTGCGCCAGAACGGCAACACCAAGAACCAGATCTTCGGCGTGCACCACCTGATCTGGTACCTCAGCCAGTTCATGGTGCTGGAGCCCGGCGATGTGGTGAACACCGGCACCCCGGCGGGTGTGGCGCTCGGCCGCGGTCCCGAGGCGTACCTGCGGGAGGGCGACGTGGTCGAGCTGGAGATCGACGGCCTCGGCCGCCAGCGCCAGAGGATGGGGCAGGCATGAGCCCGGGCGGCGAGTTCGACGGCCTGGTGGCGGTGGTCACGGGCGGGGCTTCGGGCATCGGCAAGGCCGTCGCCGAGGAGCTGACCGCGCGGGGCGCCCGGGTCGCCGTGCTGGACCTCAAGGACACCGAGTTCGTCTGCGACGTCACCGACGACGCCACCGTACGGCGGGCGATCGCCGCGGTGGCCGAGCGGTACGGCCGGATCGACGTGCTGGTGAACAACGCGGGCATCGGCGCGCGGGGCACCGTGGCCGACAACGACGACGCCGAATGGCTACGGGTGTTCGACCTGAACGTCGTGGGCATCGCCCGCGTGACCCGGGCGGCGCTGCCGTACCTGCGCGAGTCCCCGCACGCGGCGATCGTCAACACCTGCTCGATCGCCGCCACCGCGGGCCTGCCGCAGCGGGCGCTGTACTCCGCGTCCAAGGGGGCGGTGCTCGCGCTCACCCGTGCGATGGCGGCCGACCACATCCGCGAGGGCATCCGGGTCAACTGCGTCACCCCCGGCACCGTGGACACCCCGTGGATCGGCCGGCTGCTGGACGCCGCCCCCGACCCGGAGGCCGAGCGCGCGGCGCTGTGCGCCAGGCAGCCGCACGGCCGCCTGGTGGCGCCGGAGGAGGTGGCCCACGCCGTGGCGTACCTGGCCAGCCCGAGGGCGGGGTCCACGACGGGCATCGAGCTGCCCGTGGACGGCGGGATGGCCGGCCTGCGCCTGAGGCCGGTGACGTCGTGACGGTGTCACTCGGGCGGTACGGGCTGGGCACCGCGCCGCTGGGCGGGCTGTTCGCGCCGGTGAGCGAGGAGCAGGCGGAGCGGGCGCTGGCCGCCGCGTGGGAGGCGGGAATCCGCTACTTCGACACCGCGCCGCACTACGGGACCGGACTGGCGGAGGAACGCCTCGGACGGTTCCTGCGGAACCTGCCGGGCGGCGCCGCGGAGGCGGTCGTCTCCACGAAGGTGGGCCGGGTGCTGGTGCCGGGCGAGGGCGAGGAGGAGGGGTTCCCCGGCCGCACGGGGTACGTGCGGGTGCGGGACTACAGCCGCGACGGCGTGCTGCGTTCGCTGGACGACAGCCTGCGGCGGACCGGGCTCGACCGGTTCGACCTGGTGTTCATCCACGACCCCGACGACTACTGGGAGCAGGCCGCGGGCCAGGCGTACCCGGCGCTGGCCGAGCTGCGCGACCAGGGGGTAATCGGCGCGATCGGGGCCGGGATGAATCAGGCCGAGATGCTGACCCGGTTCGTCCGGGAGACCGACCTCGACGCGATCCTGGTGGCGGGACGCTACACGCTGCTCGACCGTTCGGCCGCCGTGGAGCTGCTGCCCGAGTGCGAGCGGCGCGGCGTCGCCGTCATCGTGGGCGGGGTGTTCAACAGCGGGGTGCTGGCGGGCGGCACCACCTACGACTACGAAGCCGCTCCGCCCGAGGTGCTGGAGCGGGCGCGCGAGCTGGAACGCGTCTGCGCGTCGTACGGCGTTCCGCTGCCCGCCGCCGCGCTGGGCTTCCCGCACCGGCATCCGGCCGTCACCACGGTCTTGTTCGGCGCGCGCAGCGCGGAGGAGGTCAGGGAAGACCTCGACCTCGCGGCCACGCCCATCCCCGACGAGCTGTGGCGGGAACTGGAGACGCCGTGACATCCACCGAGACACTTCCCGGGACGATCGTCGACGCTCATCACCATCTGTGGGAGCTGTCCCGCCGGCCGCAGGACTGGCTCGACCCCGCGGAGATGGCGCCCATCCGCCGCGACTTCACCCCGTCCGACTACGCGGCCGTCGCGGCGGAGACGCGGATCGCACGCTCGGTGCTCGTCCAGGTCCTGGCCGACGCCCGGGAGACCCGGGAGTTCCTCGCGCTGGCGGACCGGTCGGACACGATCGCCGCGGTGGTGGGCTGGGCGGACCTCACCCGGCCGGATCTGGCCGATGAGCTCGCCGCGCTCGCCGCCGCACCGGGCGGGCACCTGCTGCGCGGCATCCGCCACCTGGTCCAGGGCGAACCCGATCCCCGCTGGCTCGCCCGCGACGACGTCCGCCGGGGACTGCGGCAGGTGGCGGCGGCCGGGCTCACCTACGACCTGCTCGTCCTGCCCCACCAGCTACCCGCCGTGATCGAGACCGTACGGGCCCTTCCCGAGCTCGGCTTCGTCCTCGACCACCTGGCCAAACCCCCGATCGCGTCCGGTGAGCTCGAACCGTGGGCCGGACTCATCCGCGAGCTGGCCGCGGAGCCGAACGTGACGGCCAAGCTCTCCGGCCTGATCACCGAGGCGGTCTGGGACGACTGGGACGGGGCGGCGCTTCGGCCGTACGTCGACGTCGCGCTCGACGCGTTCGGGCCCGGCCGCCTGATGTTCGGCACCGACTGGCCCGTCTGTCTCCTCGCGGGCACCCCGGCCCGGTGGGCCGAGACCGCGCTGACGCTGCTCACGGACGCGGGGGTGCCGGCCGCCGAGCGGGACGAGATCCTCCGGGGGACGGCGACGCGCGTCTACCGCCTGGACGGGTGAGCGGGCGCGGACCGGGCTCAGCCGGGCCGGCCGTCCGCCAGGATGCGGTCCAGGGTGCGCCGGCCCATCCGGCTCATGGCCGGGTTGGTCTCGCGGTAGTACCAGACGGCCCCCATCGCCTGCTGGAAGGCCCACGCCTTGCCCCGCTCCCACTCGAGGTCGCCGCACCCCAGGTCGCGACGGAGCGCCTCGCGCGGCCCGGCGTCGAGCAGATGCCAGGCGCTCACGAGATCGAGAGCCGGATCGGCCGGACCGAAGCCGCCGACGTCGATGATCCCCGCCAGCCGGCCGGCCGACACGAGCACGTTGCCGGGGATGAGGTCACCGTGGGTCATCACGTCGGCCGCTTCGCGCGGCAGGCTACGGAAGTCCTGCCACATCCGGCGCAGCCGCGGAACGTCCAGGAGCCCTTCGCTGCGCTCGAAGCAGATCTCCATCCACGCGTCGTGGGTTCGCAGGTCGCCTCCCCGGCCCGTGCCGGAGAACGTACGGCCGCGCGTGGGCACCCCGCGCAGGTCGGCGATGAGACGGGCGAGGTCGTGGGCGAACGCGACCGATCCGCCCGGGTCTT
Source organism: Microbispora sp. (assembly GCA_019689655.1). Classification (GTDB taxonomy): domain Bacteria; phylum Actinomycetota; class Actinomycetes; order Streptosporangiales; family Streptosporangiaceae; genus Microbispora. The sequence continues at coordinate 614 of JADGHC010000468.1, read as the reverse complement.
CGTCTGCCGCCACGGTTCCGGGCAGCCAGGTCTGCACCGACCACGGCAGCGGGTATCCCGCGCCGGGTTCGCCGATCGCGACCGGCTCCGGCGTGGGGAACCGGGTGCCGCCCGCCAGTTCGGCGGCGGCCGCCGCTTCGGCCTCCAGCAGGCGCCGCGTCGTGTCGACGGGCCCGGGCCGCAGGGGGAACCGGGCGGCCAGACGGTCGCCGATGCGGAATATGGCGTTGACCGTCCCGCCGGCGGCGACGCTCGTGACCGGCAGGCTCCGCCACTGCGGGAACTGCTCGTCCACCAGGGCGCGCACCGTCTCCGGTGAGATCGTCAGCTGATCGTCGTGCATCTTCACGCCGGGAGAGTTCCGTGTGCCGGTCTGTTCCCGCAACGTGTTTTTTTCCCGGCCGGAGCCGGGACCGCGCCCCCGGGCTCTGCGATGCTGGCCCCATGAACGATCACACTGCGACGCGCTCCCCGGTCGTACGGCCGCTCGGCGCGGACGAGCTCGGATGGATCCGGGAGCTGTTCACCGAGTGGTGGGGCGGGGCCGTGGTGGTGAGCCGTGGGGGGGGGCCCCGCCCCCCCGCCGCGGGGGGTTAAAAAAAAAAAAGCCCCCC
>JADGHC010000467.1 GCA_019689655.1 Microbispora sp. | reverse complement strand
GCGTACGGCTGGCACGCGCGGCAACGATGTGATCAAGTGAAGGCCCAGCTCAGAGGGCAAAGAGGCTGGGAAGAAGAGCGCGCCCTGAGGGATTCGAACCCCCGACCGTCGGATTAGAAGTCCGATGCTCTATCCAGCTGAGCTAAGGGCGCTCGTGCCTAATTCTGCATGATCCGGGGAGCGGGTACACACCCGGTTTCCCGGATATGGGCCGGACCACCCCTCGCACGGGCCTCCGGCCCCGGTCGTCCCGGCAGTGGGCCAGCCGAAGATCGCCGGCCGGAGGTCGGCGGGTCGATCTCCACACCGACCTCTTCGCGGGCCTCGCGGGCCGCGCAGTCGACGATGGTCTGCCGAGTTCCAGGTGCCCGGGCGGCAGGCAGTACAGGCCCGGTACCCCGGCGCAGCCACAGCAGGTTCCGGCCGTGGCGCTCCAGGATCACGTGGACGTCGACGGTGACCTGATACCGCACACCGCTCCCGTGTGTGGCTGGGGTGACCGTCAGTGGTGGCCGAAGTGCGTGTAAGTCAGTCCTGGCCGTAGTCGATGCTTGCGGTGTCGTCGGCGGGCTTGGGGTCCTTGCCGTCTGTGCCTCCGGTGGCCAGGCACCCGCTCTGGTCTGCTTGTTCGTGCCGTGCTTGCCCGTGGCACGCAGGCAGGCGAGCGTCCGGGTGGCGCATCCGAGGTCGGCGGCGATCTTCATGGCCCGTTTTTGCGCCTCGGCCCTGGTGACGAAGGTGCGCCGCCCCTGCGCCCGACGGGATGAGCAGGGCCGTGGTCAGGGCGGTGAGAATCGATGCCGCCGGCTTCGTTCGCATGAGGCCAGCTTCACGAGGTCCACGGCCTGCCACATCGCCTCAGGGGCGTGCCCGCGACTACACCTGCAGGGTCGTCGCGCAGCCGGCTGTAGAGGCAGCCGTCACGCCACTGCCCGGCCCGGAACTCGCACCGGCCGGCCCCGATGCCGCATGTGCGGCGGTGTCCGGCGTACCCCGACAGATGTAGTCGAAGTGACTACAGGAAGAGGACGACGGCACCGATCATCAAGTAAGTGGCTCCCGATCAGCCAGTCGATCCGTACGGAATGTACGGGATTCCTGCGCTGCTCGGGGACGGGCTGCTCCGTGTAACCGGGCGGCGATCAGTGGCAGCGGAGATCCATTCCGGGATCGGTGCTGTCGAACCACAGCGTCTCGGCCGCCGGCCCGGTCGCCCTGCCACATGACACGCTGACCGCTCGGCCTGCCAGTCAAAGTCGCGGACTTCGGCTCGGGTGAAGAGGGCTTGCACCTTGCCCCCTGCGACGTCGTCGAGGTGGACGACTGGGCCGATTGTTCGATATAGGCGTCGCAGATCTTCGCGACTCCCTCGGAGAAGTCATCGCGCACGCTAGAGGTGAACAAGTCGATGTCCTCGCTGGGCCGTTCGAGCACACCGTGAACCTGTACGGCATAGCCGCCCGCCAAGGCGAACGCATTCCGGAGCCATCGGCCCGCTGGCCTGCGATCGTTCGCAACCGGGAGGGGATGAGCCACCTGCTCGTCCGGACGTGACAGGTTCCGGCAGAGGGGCAGACCGGTGCGTATGGTCGTTACCGAGAACCGGAAAGGCGAGGTTATGAAGATCGCTGTCATCGGAGGGACCGGCCTCATCGGATCCCGGGTGGTCAAGATCCTCAACGCGCGCGGGCACGAGGCGGTGCCGCACTCGAGGTCCACCGGCGTGGACCTGCTCAGCGGGCGTGGCCTGCCCGACGCGCTGACAGGCGTCGACGTCGTGGTCAACCTGACGAAGCCGCAGACCTTCGACGATGCCTCGCCCGCCTTCTTCCGGACGACGATGGGCAACCTGCTGACCGAGGCGGCGGCGGCCGGCGTCGGACACGTGGTCATCTTGTCGATCGTGGGCGCCGACCTGGTGCCCGGCTTGGTCTACTACCAGGCGAAGGTGTTGCAGGAGGACATCCTCAAGGCCGGCCCGGTGCCGTACTCGATCGTGCGTTCCACCCAGTTCTTCGAGTTCATCGACACGGTGCTGTCGTGGACCTCCGACGAGCACACCGTCCGCCTGCCCGCCACCCTTATGCAGCCCATGGCCGCGGACGACGTCGCCCAGACCGTGGCGGACGTCAGCGTGGGCGCCCCGCTGCGAGGCACCCTGAACATCGCGGGCCCCGAGGTCTTCGCGCTCGACGAGCTGGGCAGGATCACCCTCGCCGCCCGCGGCGACCAGCGCACCGTCGCCACCGATGACAGTGCCGGCCTGTACGCCGCCGCCTCGGGCCGCGCCCTCGTCGCCAAGGAGGACGCGGTCATCGCCAAGACCACCTATCGGGAGTGGCTCGCGCGCTGACCGCGCCCCCGCGTCCGGTCCGCGCGCGGTGTGGATGCCGCATGTTCGAGGCGGCCGTACGCCGGGTGCGTCGCGCGGGTGGCGGCCGGCGTGGCGGGTACGCCGCGGAGCCGAGCCCGGCGAGCGGGACCGCCGGGACTACCGCCAGGTCGCGGTCTCCGGATCGACGCCGTGGGCCTCGGCGTTGGCGCGGATCGCGTCGCGCAGCCAGACGGCCAGGCCCGGCGCGAGCGCGTCGTAGTAGGCGGCGAACCCCGGATCGGCGACGAGCATCCGCCCGATGCACACCTGCATCTCGTACGTGCAGTCGAAGTACCTCGACAGCGACGCGCGATGCCGCTCGGCGAGGGCGTTCGCGGCGGCGGAGCCGGGCATGACGCCGGCCCGCTTCGCGGCGGCGAGGTCGGCGTTCAGACCGGCGGTGTCGGCCGCGACCTTCTCCCAGTCCTCACGTGTCATGGCGGCGGCCCGTTCGGCGTACTGCGCCCACTGGGGGCTGTCGCCCCAGCGGTCCTCGGCCTCGTCGACCCAGGCGGGCTGCCAATCGGCACCGAAGATCTCGACCTGCTCCTCGGGGGTCAGCCGCATGCCGGTGCCCGGCTCTCCCAGCATCCGGTCGACCGCCCGGACCATCCGCCGCAGGCGGGAGATGCGCTCGACGAGCAGCGCCCGCTGCCGGCGCAGGTGATCGCGCGCGTCGGCGCCGGGATCGTCGAGGATCCGGCCGATCTCGGCGAGCGGAAACCCGAGCTCCCGGTAGACGAGGACGCGGTGGATCCGCGCGATGTCGTCACTCGAGTACACCCGGTATCCGGCCCAGGTGCGCCCGCTCGGGCGCACGAGGCCGACCGCGTCCCAGTGGTGCAGCGTCTTCACGCTGATCCCGACGAGTGCGGCGGCACGGCCGATAGTGAGGTCGCCGGAACCGGCCGGCCCAGGGGCGGCCGGTTCGCCGGGGTCGATCGTCACCGGGCCAGTATGGCCCGCCTCGCCGGGTACGTACGGCCCGGGACGGACGTACGAGACGCTCACGCGCTTGGGACCTCGATGCCGACGGCCCGGAGGTTGGCGGCTACCTCACTGTTCGGATCGATCGGCTGGGCGGCCGTCATCACGACCCGGGCGTTCTCGGGTGTGACGACCGTCAGCTCGATGGAGTTCCACGGCATCTCCCTCGGGCCGCTGGTGCATCCCGGCACGAGCTCCTCGCAGCGGGCGGCGATCTCGTCGATCTGGCTGAGGACGCAGGCGAAGCTGACGCTCATCGCCGGGACCTCCCCCACTTCCTCCGCCGGCACGAGGAGGACGTCCTGGAAGGCCCAGCGCCGCAGATGGGTCAGGCGATCCGGTATGGAGAACAGGTCGATGAACCCGAGCCCGCGGATCCAGAAGTCCTTCGACGCCGCCAGGTCACGCGTGGGCAGGGTGATGAACATCGGCATGCCGTAGATGTCCCGGCAGACTTCGGGGGCGGTCACGTCGAACGCGGGAATGGGAACGGGACTGACGTACTTGCTCATGGCCCGATCGTCGAGCCTCCAGTTACGTCAAGGTCAAGCCGCGGCCATGCCGTGAAGACGCGTCGCCGTGCCGGCGGGGAGGGTGCGTTCCTCCGGAACCGGTCATCGCGTCCGCGTCCGGGAGGCACCGCGAGGGGTTCGCGCGGGTCGCCTCGGCGGCCGCCCGTCGTCCGCGCCCCCGTAGCCGGACGCCCGGAACAGGAAGGAGGCCCAGGAGCGGTAGGGCCGCCACGCCTCGGCCACCTTCCGGTAGGCGGCGAGCGGAGCGTCCTCGGGCAGGCCGTACGCCGCGCGCAGGATCGCGAACAGGCGCGGTTCGTCGTCCGGGAACGCGTCCGGCGCGCCCGCGCCCCGGATGAGGATCAGCCCGGCGGAGAACGGCCCCACGCCGGGCAGGGCGCGAAGCTCGGCCAGCGCCTCCTGGGGGTCGAGCGAACGCAGGTGCTCGGTGGTGAGCACGCCGTCGAGCGCCGCACGGGCCAGGCCGCGCAGCCACTCCTCCTTCTGCGCGGGCAGGCCGAGGCCGCCGGCCTCCAGCAGCGACATGGGCGGAGGGAAGGCGGCGTAGGTCTGCCCGTCCACGACGACCTTCGCGCCGTACCGCTCCGCGATGCGCTGCTTGAGCCGGGCGGCGATGATCATCGACGAGCGCTGCACGATCACCGCCCAGCAGGCCGCCTCCCAGGGGCTCCAAAAGCACAGCGGGCGCAGGCCGGGGCTGCTGCGCTGCAGGTCGCCGAGCACCGGGTCCGCCTCGCCGGCTTCGGCGAAGCCGGAGCCGTCCACGTCGAGGGACAGGATGCGCGCCACCTCGTCGCGGATGCGCGGCCCGGCGGCCCGTGTCGTTTCGACGGCGACCCCGCCCGGCGCGGCGGTCACGGTCACACCGATCGGCAGCCAGTCGGACTCGGCACAGTAGGCGAAGCGCAGCGCCCGCCCGTCTGAGGGCAGCCCGCCGGTGACCGGCCACTCCTCCACGAAGCGCAGCGTGGCGCCGAAGTCGAACGGGCCCTGTGCCGTGAGCGTGAAACCGTTCCTGGTCATGGTCGCATCGTACGAGTCCGGACCGACAGTTGATCTTGATGGCCATCCGGCCCTAGTCCCCGCCTGCCGCGCCGGCAAGAGCGCACCGCGGACGAGATCGGCATCCGGGCACGGCACCCGCCCCAAGACC
>JADGHC010000466.1 GCA_019689655.1 Microbispora sp. | reverse complement strand
CCCCGCAGGTTCGGGCGGCCGCCGTGCCTCCCGCGTCCACCCCCGCCGTACGGCAGGCCGCCGACGACTGGCCCACCCCCGTACGGCCCGGTTCCGGGGCGGCGACGCCGCCGCGGCAGCCGCAGCCCCCGGCGCCCGCGGCCGGCGGCGGGCCGGTGCAGCAGGTCTGGCCGCAGGTCCTCGAAGCGGTCAAGAGACGCCAGCGGGTGGCGTGGATGATCCTCAACGCCCAGGGCAGGCTGCTCGGCGTCGAGAACAACGTGGTGACCATCGGCTTCGAGAAGCCGGGCGACGTCCAGGGCTTCCTCAAGGGCAAGCGTGACGAGGTGGTGGCCGCCGCGCTCGGCGACGTGCTCGGCGGCACCTGGCGGGTCGAGGTCGTGGTGGGGGGCTCGGGCCCGGGCGGTCCCACGACCCGTGCCGCGTCGAGCCCCCAGCCGCCCGTGCCGCAGGCTCCGCCGGTCGCACCCGCCGCGCCGCCGGCCGCACCCGCCGCGCCGCCGGCCGCGCCCGCCGCCACGGCGAGCGCGCAGGCGGCTCCCGCCGCCGCGGAACGCCAGCCCGCCGCGCCCTCGACGACCGACGAGACGTGGCCCGACGCGCCGTCCGACGACTACGACGACGCGCCGCCTCCGCCCTCGCGGCCCACGCCGGGCCCCGGCCTGGCCGCGGCGCGTTCGGCGGCCCGGGCGGCCGCCCAGACCGGCCCCCGCAAGGCGTGGCCGGAGACGGTGCCCGGCCGTACGGGCGGAACCTCCCGCCCGGACGACGATGTGGACCCGCTCAACGACGACGACGCGGACGTGAGCGAGCTGACCGGCATGGCCCTGATCCAGCGCGAGCTGGGCGGCCAGATCATCGAAGAAATCGATCACTCCTGAAGCGGCGTCCCGCCGGAGGAGCGGCGGCCGTGTGGACGGACACTGGTGGGGTAACCGGTGTCCGTCCGCCACACGGGCCAAGACCGCGCGGAACACGCACGCCACGCCGGTGCGGAAAACGGGGCGACACCGTAGGCTCGGTCGCGACGAACATGTCGCGGGACGCTGAGGAGCGCAACCATCGTGAATCCAGGGGATGTCAACCTCCAGCAGTTGCTGGAGCAGGCTCAGCTGATGCAGCAGCAGCTCGTCACCGCGCAGCAAGAGCTCAGCGACGCCGAGGTGCAGGGCAGCGCAGGGGGCGGCATGGTCGTCGCCACGGTGAACGGCAGCGGCGAGCTTCTCGATCTCGAGATCAGCCCGCAGGCCATCGACGCGAGCGACCCGGAGGAGACCGCGCAGACGATCGCGGATCTCGTGCTGGCCGCCGTACGGGATGCCGTACGCGCCGCCGGGGAGCTGCAGCAGGAGAAGCTGGGCCCGCTCGCGCAGGGACTCGGAGGCGGCTTCGGCGGCCAGCTACCGGGGTTCTGAAAGCATGTACGAAGGGGTCGTCCAGAACCTGATCGACGAGCTCGGGCTGCTGCCCGGCGTCGGTCCCAAGAGCGCGCAGCGGATCGCGTTCCACGTCCTCGCGGCCGACCCGGCCGACGTCAAGCGGCTCGCGCACGCGCTGCTTGAGGTGAAGGAGAAGGTGCGCTTCTGCCGCGTGTGCGGAAACGTGGCCGAAGAGGAGGAGTGCCGGATCTGCCGGGACCCGCGGCGTGATCCGCACGTCATCTGCGTGGTCGAGGAGTCGAAGGACGTGGTGGCGATCGAGCGGACCCGCGAGTTCCGCGGTCGCTACCACGTGCTCGGCGGGGCGATCAGCCCGATCGACGGCATCGGCCCGGACGACCTGAAGATCCGCGAGCTGATGGCCCGGCTGGCCGACGGCCAGGTGACCGAGCTGATCATCGCGACCGACCCGAACCTCGAGGGTGAGGCGACGGCCACCTACCTGGCCAGGCTCGTCAAGCCCCTGGGACTGAAAGTGACCCGACTGGCCAGCGGTCTGCCTGTGGGCGGTGATCTCGAGTACGCCGACGAGGTCACCTTGGGCCGCGCTTTCGAAGGACGGAGGCTGCTGGATGTCTGACGAGTGGAACGACCTGGCCGAACGCGTCGCCGGACATGCGCAGAACTTCATCGACGGTCTCACCCGCCTGGCGAACGGCGAGGGCGGCGACGCCACGTTGCCGCTGCTCCTGGTGGAGGTGGCCCAGGTCAGCCTCGCGGGCACCCAGCTCGGAGCCGCCCAGGACGTGATCCTGCAGGGCAACGTCGAGCCCGCGCTGGGTGAGGACCCCGACATCGACCCCCTCCGTACGGCTCTCGCCGCCCGGCTCGGCCCGGTGGACGACTACGCCGAGGTGTTCGATCCCTACAAGGACACCGTGGTCACGCCGTACCGGCTGTCCGACGATCTCGCGGCGGTGGCGGCCGACCTCATCCACGGGCTGCGGCACTACCGGGCGGGCCGCCCGCTGGAGGCGCTGTGGTGGTGGCAGTACTCCTACTTCAACACCTGGGGCAACCACGCCGGCGCGGCGCTGCGGGCACTCCAGGCGCTGGTCGCGCACACCCGGCTGGACGTCGTGGAAGAGGGCACGGCGGTCTGACCCGATCCGGCCGTCCACATGCTGGTCGCCCCCGGTCTCGGTTTGGGGCGTCCAAGTACACTGTGAGCTCCACGTCCTGATTCGTTGGAGATTCCAGTGGCGCTCGTTGTGCAAAAGTACGGTGGTTCCTCCGTAGCCGACGCGTCCTGCATCAAGCGGGTCGCCCAACGGATCGTCGCGACGAAAAAAGCGGGCAACGACGTCGTGGTGGTGGTCTCCGCGATGGGCGACACCACCGACGAGCTGCTCGATCTGGCTCAGCAGGTGTCGCCGCTGCCGCCGGGCCGCGAGCTCGACATGCTGCTGACCGCGGGTGAGCGGATCTCGATGGCGCTGCTCGCGATGGCGATCGCCAACCTCGGCCACGAGGCACGCAGCTTCACCGGTTCGCAGGCCGGGGTGATCACCGACTCGACGCACGGCAAGGCGCGCATCATCGACGTGACGCCCGGCCGCATCCAGGAGGCCGTCGCCTCCGGCCAGATCGCGATCGTGGCCGGGTTCCAGGGAGTCTCCCAGGACAGCAAGGACATCACGACGCTCGGCCGGGGAGGGTCCGACACCACGGCCGTCGCCCTGGCCGCGGCGCTCGGCGCGGACGTGTGCGAGATCTACACCGACGTGGACGGCATCTTCACCGCCGATCCCCGCATCGTCCGTACGGCGCGGCAGATCCCGCGGATCTCCTACGAGGAGACGATGGAGATGGCCGCGTGCGGGGCGAAGATCCTGCACTTGCGCTGCGTGGAGTACGCCCGCAGGTTCAACCTGCCCATCCATGTCAGAAGCTCGTTCAGCACGAAGGAAGGCACCTGGGTCGTCGCCGACCCCTACAGCGAAGGAACCGAAGTGGAGCAGCCCATCATCTCCGGGGTCGCGCACGACCGGAGCGAGGCCAAGATCACTGTGGTCGGGGTGCCCGACAAGGTCGGTGAGGCCGCCGCGATTTTCCGTACGCTGGCGGACGCCGAGATCAACATCGACATGATCGTGCAGAACGTCTCGGCCGCGGCGACCGGGCGCACCGACATCTCCTTCACGCTCCCGGCCAACGACAGCCAGACGGCTCTCACGGCGCTGAAGAAGATCCAGAACCAGGTCGCCTTCGAGTCGCTGCTGTACGACGACCAGATCGGGAAGGTCTCCCTGATCGGCGCGGGCATGCGCTCGCACCCGGGCGTCACTGCCAAGTTCTTCGGCGCGCTCGCCGACGCCGGGGTGAACATCGAGATGATCTCGACCTCGGAGATCCGCATCTCCGTCGTCGTGGGGCAGGACGACGTGGACACCGCGGTGGCCGCCGCGCACCGCGCGTTCGACCTCGACGCCGACCAGGTCGAGGCCGTTGTGTACGGAGGTACCGGACGATGAGCCGCAAGCCGACCCTCGCCGTCGTCGGGGCGACCGGTGCCGTCGGCACCGTCATGCTCGACATCCTGACCAACCGCCGCGACCTGTCCGACGCGTACGGCGAGATCCGGCTGATCGCCTCGCCGCGGTCGGCGGGCAAGGTGCTGAGCGTGCGCGGCGAGGACGTCGTCGTGCGGGCGCTGTCGCCGGAGGCGTTCGACGGCGTCGACATCGCGATGTTCGACGTGCCGGACGAGGTCTCCGCCGAGTGGGCGCCGATCGCCGCCGGGCGCGGCGCGGTGGTCGTGGACAACTCCGGCGCCTTCCGGATGGACCCGGACGTGCCGCTCGTGGTGCCCGAGTGCAACGCCGAGCAGGCCCGCAACCGGCCCAAGGGGATCATCTCGAACCCCAACTGCACGACGCTGTCGATGATGGCCGCGATGGGCGCGCTGCACCGCGAGTACGGCCTGCGCGAGCTGGTCGTCGCCTCCTACCAGGCGGTGTCCGGCGCCGGGGTGGCCGGGCCGGAGCGGCTGTACACCGAGATCGAGGCCGTCGCGGGCGACCGGACGATCGGCACCGTGGCGGGCGACGTGCGCAAGGCCGTGCCCGACCTGGCCGGCTCGCCGTTCCCGGCTCCGCTGGCGCTCAACGTGGTGCCGCTGGCGGGTTCGCTCAAGGACGGCGGCTGGACCTCGGAGGAGCTGAAGGTCCGCAACGAGTCGCGCAAGATCCTCGGCATCCCCGACCTGAAGGTCTCGGCGACCTGTGTCCGGGTCCCGGTGGTGACCACCCACTCGCTGGCCGTCCACGCGACGTTCGAGCGGGAGGTCACGGTCGAGGGCGCCCGGGCGGTGCTGGACGCCGCGCCGACCGTCGTGGTGCTGGACGACCCCGCGAACGGCGTGTTCCCCACGCCCGCGGACGTCGTGGGCACCGACCCGACCTACGTCGGCCGGATCCGCCAGGCGCTCGACTTCCCGAACACCCTCGACCTGTTCGTGTGCGGCGACAACCTGCGCAAGGGCGCGGCGCTCAACACCGCCGAGATCGCCGCGCTGGTCGCCGCCGAGTTCGCGTAGATTCGCACGGCATATCGGCTGCACGGGGACGGGGGGGGGCCCCAAACTGGACCCCCCCCCCCGCGGGATTTGCGACAACCCCCGAC
>JADGHC010000465.1 GCA_019689655.1 Microbispora sp. | reverse complement strand
GCGGGCGGCGTACCGGGGAGTAACCTCCGGGAAGGAGCCCCCCGAACCCTCGGTGGAGGGGCACGAGATCAGGCAGGAGAGTCACATGCCCGAGGCAGTCATCGTGGCGACCGCGCGGTCGCCGATCGGCCGCGCCTTCAAGGGGTCGCTCAAGGACATCCGCCCGGATGATCTGACCGTGCAGATGATCCGGGCCGCCCTGGCGAAGGTGCCGCAGCTCGACCCGAACGACGTTGACGACCTCATGCTGGGCTGTGGGCTCCCCGGCGGCGAGCAGGGCCACAACATGGCACGGGTGGTGGCCGTGCTGCTCGGCCTGGACAACGTGCCGGGCACCACCGTGACCCGCTACTGCGCCTCCTCGTTGCAGACGACCCGGATGGCGTTCCACGCGATCAAAGCGGGCGAGGGCGACGTGTTCATCTCGGCCGGCGTGGAGACCGTCTCCCGGTTCGGGAACGGCAGCTCCGACATGCCCCAGGCGCAAAACCCGCTGTTCGACGAGGCGAAGGCGCGCACGGAGGCGGCCGCGAAGGGCGGGGCGCCCGTGTGGCACGACCCCCGCGAGGACGGCGCGCTGCCGGACGTCTACATCGCCATGGGGCAGACGGCCGAGAACGTGGCCGCCCTGAAGGGCGTCTCGCGGCGGGAGCAGGACGAGTTCGGCGTGCGCTCGCAGAACCTCGCGGAGAAGGCGCTCGCCAACGGCTTCTGGGAGAGCGACATCACGCCGGTGACGCTCCCCGACGGCACCGTGGTGAGCAAGGACGACGGGCCCAGGCCCGGCACGACGTACGAGGTGGTCTCGCAGCTCAAGCCGGTCTTCCGGCCGGACGGCACGGTGACGGCGGGCAACTGCTGCCCGCTGAACGACGGCGCCGCCGCGGTGATCGTGATGAGCGACACCAAGGCCGCCGAGCTGGGCATCACGCCGCTGGCCCGGATCGTGTCGACCGGGGTCAGCGGCCTGTCCCCCGAGATCATGGGGCTGGGTCCGATCGAGGCGTCGCGGCAGGCCCTCGCCCGCGCGGGCATGTCGATCGACGACGTCGACCTGGTCGAGATCAACGAGGCGTTCGCCGCACAGGTGATCCCCTCCTACCGGGAGCTCGGCATCGACATCGAGCGGCTCAACGTGAACGGCGGGGCGATCGCGGTGGGCCACCCGTTCGGCATGACCGGTGCCCGCATCACCTCCACGCTGATCAACAGCCTCCGGTTCCACGACAAGACGATCGGGCTGGAGACGATGTGCGTCGGCGGCGGCCAGGGCATGGCGATGGTGCTGGAGCGGCTGTCCTGAACCAGGACGTTCACACCGGTCCCGGCGCGTGCCGGGACCGGCGCCGGCTCAGCCGTGGAAGTCGGGGCCCGCACGGGTGGGCTCGACGCGGATGATCACCCGCTTGTCGCGGATCATCGCGGCGCGGTAGTCGTCCCAGTCCGGATGCTCGCCGCTGATGTCGCGGTAGTACCGCACCAGGTGCTCCATCGCGTCCGGCAGCGAGACGATGTGGGCGGTGCCCTCGATCTGCATCCAGGGGCCGAAGAACGCGTCGGTGAACACGGTGAGCACGACCTCGGGGTTGCGGCGCAGGTTGCGCGTCTTGACCGCCGTCTCACGGCTGCTGATCACGAGGTAGCCGTCCTTGTCGCAGCCGACGGTCACCGGGGAGGTCTGCGGTCGCCCGTCCGGATGACGGGTCAGCATCACCGCTCGGTGGTTGTTCCTGACGAACTCACGCGCCTTGTCGAGATCCATAGAACAATCATGCGCCCGCACCGGACCGGTGCGGGCGCATCAGTGATGCCTCAAAGATGTATTCGGGACGATGGCCGTGTCGTGAAAGTTCGTATCCGGAAGTTTTGCTCGTAGTCGTTGTTGTGCCGTGGACCGCCCGCGGCGACCCGGGCCGTGACGCCGCCGGCGCGGGCGTTCCGCCCGGCGTCCGCGGGGCGTACGGTTTGACGTCTCGATATGCCGCGGGACGGCTCGCCCTCCCGCGTCACGGTGATCTACTAGGAGCGACGGCGCCGTTCGTGCTCGCGGACGATCGCGGCGGCGTAGCCGTGGCTCAGCCCGTGCTCGTCGGCGAGCCAGTTCGCCCGCTCTTCGCAGCGGAGGAACGCCGGGCCGTTGTCGATGGTTTCGAACCACTCTGGGAGGTCGCGCCCAGTTATGGACGGGACGCGGGCGATGAGCTTGTTCTGTGTCTCCGGTGAGTGGTTCAACGACATGGGCACCTCCACGGAAAAGGCTGCTTTGTGTCACAGTGCATCACCGGTCCGCGCTTGACAAGCCCTCAGTGGCATTGATTTGTTACAGGATGTTGATCCAAAGTTGCGGCACTGATCACCAGATCCTGATATAGGGAACAAAAAAGGGCGCCGCTCCCGGAGGAACGGCGCCTTTCCGCTCGTACGGCTAGTCGTTGTTCGTGAAGTAGCTGATGAAGCGGAGGATCTCCAGGTAGAGCCAGACGAGGCTCAGGGTCAGGCCGAACGCCATCAGCCACGAGTAGCGCTCGGGCACTCCGGCCCGCGCGGCGTGCTCGATCTCGCTGAAGTCGAGCAGCAGGAAGAAGCAGCCGAGCAGGATCATGGCGAGGCTGAAGATCCAGCCGATGGGGCTGTCGGTGCGCAGGCCGAGGCCGCCCGCGACGAAGATGCCGGCGATCCAGTTGATCAGCATCAGGCCGATCGCCCCGAACGCCGCGGCGACCACGAACTTGGCGAACTTCGGGGTCGGCCGGAAGATCTTCAGCGCGTACACGGCCAGCGTGCCGCCGAAGGCCACCATCGTGCCGAGCACGGCCTGCAGAACGATGCCGTTGTAGACGTCGTTGTACATGTGGCTCAGCACGCCGATGGCGACGCCGTAGCACACCGAGTAACCGAGGATCAGCGCGGGGTTCGTGCTCTGCCGGAACGACACGATGAGCCCGAGGATCAGGCCCACGATCATCGCCGGCGCCCCCAGCCCCCAGCCGACGTTGAAGTACCAGGCCAGGGCTGCCGACACCACGAGCGTGCCGAGGGTCGTGAAGCCGCGGACCACGACGTCGTCCAGGGTCATGGCCCGCGCCGACGGGGGAGCGTACGAGGGCGCGGCGTACATCTGGTTCAGCTGTTCCACGCTGGGTACGGGGCCGGCCCACGCCTGCTGACCAGTCGCCCCGCGCCGACTGAATATGGGGTTCCTACTCTCCATTCGCTTCCTCCAGGACGCGACTCACTGATCAGCCGCTGCGCGGCCTAGTGGGATGGTGCCCGAGGAGCTGTGCCCCCACAAGTACGAGCGCCACCCCGCCAGGGGTGAAACGATCAGATCCTCGGCAGAGTTCCCCCGCCCGCGAACAATTAGCATTCCCAGCCGCACCAAAAGTTGAACTATTCCTTTACTTGAGAACTTCAAGCCTGATGCTAGCGTGGTGCCGAGCCGAGAAGTAGCGACCTGACCAGGCACAACGCTGTAGCGATCACTTCGCCTGCCGTTCCCGGCCTCGAATCACACCCGCACGGTACACCTCGGCTTCCTACGCCGGCCGCCGCCACGGGTGCCGCAGGGGAATGCCATCGCGAGGAGGACGGCGATGAACGTCAGCGGCTTACCGTTTCTGCGGAGATTCCGCCCTCAGTCCATCCGAGGACGCGTCACCGTCCTCGTCACCGGGCTCGCCATCCTGCTGCTGATCCCGGCCGGGATCCTGGGCGCCGCGCTGGCCCGGCAGGCGTTCTCCGCCGCGGTCTGGCTGAACGCCCGGCAGGAGGCCTCGCTCACCGCCGCCGCCTGGCGTATGGGCCGCCTACGCAACGTCATCACGCCGCATGTGGCCGGGGTCGATCTGGTTCAGGTCGTGGCGCCGAATCGCCGGGTGCTCGCCTCGTCCCCGGCCGCCCAAGGGCTGCCCCCGCTGAGCTCCTCCTGGCCGTCGGAGCAGGACCCGCTGCAGGACCTGCAGCCCTGCACCGCGGACGGCTGCATGCGCCTGTCGGCGCTGCGGGTGATGCCGGGGCCCGACTCCCCCGTCGTCTACGCGGGGCACCCCGTCGACCGCTTCACTCCCGTCGCGATTTTCGACCTGCTCTTCACCGTGGAGGTTGCCGTGCTCGTACTGCTCACCGCCTGGGCCACCTGGAAGGTCGCCGGGCGGATTCTGCGGCCCGTCGAGACCATCCGCAGCGACCTTGCCGCCGTCAACGTGAACAACCTCGACACGCGGGTGCCCGTACCCATCGGGGACGACGAGATCGCACGGCTCGCGCGCACCGTGAACAGCACGCTCGCCCGCATCGAGGAGGCGAAGCTGACCACCGAGCGGGCGCTGCGCCGGCAGCGGGAGTTCGCCGCGGACGCCTCCCACGAACTGCGCACTCCGCTCGCCGGGCTGCGCGCGCAACTGGAGGAGGCGCAGCTTCACCCCGATGAGACCGACCTGCGTGTGCTGCTCAAGGACGCCCTGCTCGACGTGGGACGGCTGGAATCGATCATCGAGGACCTGCTCCTGCTGGCGAAGGTCGGGGCGACGGCCCCCGACCGCAAACCCGTGGACGTGTCGGCGCTGGTCAGGGATGAGGTCACCCGCCGGACGGACCGGATACCGGTGCACCTCCATCTGGCGGACGGAGTCAGGATGCACGCCGCGCCGCGCGACCTCGCCCGCCTGCTGACCAACCTGCTCGACAACGCGCAGCGGCACGCCCGGAGCCTCGTCGAGATCGGGCTCCGGCGCGATGCCGGCTTCATCGAGCTGTGGGTGAGCGACGATGGCCCCGGCGTGCCCGCCGGCGAGCGAGAGCGGATCTTCGAACGGTTCGCCAGGTCTGACCCGGCACGCAGCCGGGGCCGCGGGGGCACCGGGCTCGGCCTGGCGATCGCCCGTGACATCGCCCGCGCCCACTGCGGCACCCTCGTGGCGACCGATTCCCCGTACGGCGGTGCGATGTTCATGCTGCGCCTGCCGGTCTCCGGGTGCCCGCCGACCACCCCCGCCCCGGCCGCGGAGGGTTGATCGGCCGCGCCGCGGCGGGCGCGCCCGACGGGAGTCAGAGGCGGGCGAACCAGTCCCGGAC
>JADGHC010000023.1 GCA_019689655.1 Microbispora sp. | reverse complement strand
CGGCTACGGACTGTGATTAACGGCCGGTTGGTGAGCGCTGCATAGCCATGCATGGGGGTGTCCGTGGGTGAGCTTGAGGCGGCTCTGCGTGCTGACCTGGAGCGATGGGGGGCGACGGTCGCGGATTCCGCCTTGGCTGCGGCCGCGTTGGACACTGCGCGGCGCCTGGACACGCCCGGCGTGAGTCCGTCGGCGGCGTCGCTTCTGCACGGCCAGTTGCGGCAGTATCTCGCCGACCTGCGTGACCTCGCACCGCCCAAGGAGGACGACGACGAGGTCGCCGATCTGCAGGCCGAGTATCAGGGTCTGAGGGCGGTGCAGTGACGGCGGTCGCGGCGGAGCACCTGGTCGGGTCTGTGGAGCCTCGCGTCTGCGTGTACCCGCGGGCGGGCCGCTCGGCGGGGCGGATGGCGGTGGATCTGGCGCGCCGCGCCGGGCTGCGTCTGGACCCGTGGCAGTGCCTGGTGCTGGAGCGGGCGCTGGGCGTGGAGCCGGACGGCCGGTGGTCGGCGTTCGAGGCCGGGCTGATCGTCGCCCGCCAGAACGGGAAGTCGGCGATCTTCGAGGCGCGGATGCTGGCGGGGTTGTTCCTGTTCGGCGAGGAGCTGATCCTCTACAGCGCGCACGAGTTCAAGACGGCCGGGGAGATCTTCCGCCGCGTCCTGGCGCTGATCGATGGCACGCCTGATCTGCGGAAACGCGTGAAGGCCGTGGCGCGATCGAAGGGCGAGGAGGGTATCGAGCTGCTGCCGACGCGGCAGTGTCCGCGCGGTCAGCGGCTCCGCTTCGTGGCCCGTTCGACGAACTCGGGCCGGGGGTTCTCCGGCGACTGCGTGTTCATGGACGAGTGCCAGAACCTGCCGGACGCGTCCGTGGACGCGATGATGCCGACGCTGCTGGCCCGCCCGAACGCGCAGCTGTGGTACGGCGGGTCCGCTCCGGACAAGGATCTGGCGCCGTGCGAGCAGATCACGCGGGTGCGGAACCGGGCCCTGGCCGGCGGTGAGGCCGCCGAGCGGCTGGCGTACTTCGAGTGGTCGGCGGAGCTGTGCAGCGACCTGTGCGGCCCGGACTGCGCCGAGCACGACGACCCGGCCGATCCCAAGGTCTGGGCGAAGACGAACCCGGCGCTGGGCAGTGGCCGGGTGACGGTCGAGGGCATCGCGAAGATGTACGCGAGCATGAGCCCGCGCGGGTTCGCCCGTGAGCTGCTGAGTGTGGGGAACTACCCGTCGCAGACCGGCGGTTGGGACGTCATCTCCGAAGCCGCCTGGGGCGCGGTGGCCGACGAGGCGTCGGCGCCGCTGGACCCGGTGGCGTTCGCCGTTGAAGTGGCCCCGGACCGGCAGGCCGCGGCGATCGCCGTGGTCGGCCTGCGCGAGGACGGCCTGCTGCATGCCGAGATCCCGCCGAACGACTACCGGCCGGGCACGTCGTGGGTGCCGGCGCGGCTCGCCGCCCTGGTGAAGCGGTGGCGGCCGTGCGTGGTCGCGATTTCCCCGGCGGGCCCGACGGGGAGCCTGGAGCCGGACATCGAGGACGCCCTGGACGACCTCGACGACGACGTCCGCGTCAAGCTGACTTTGGTCAAGGGGCGGGACGCCGGGGCGGCCTGTGGTGGCCTGTACGACGCGATCGTGCGGCCGCCGGACGCGCCGCAGGACTGGGCGCCGTCGCTGCGTGTACGCCCGCACCCGGCGCTGACGGCCGCGGTCGCCGGCGCACGCAAACGGCAGGTCGGCGATGCGTGGGTGTGGGACCGGCGAGGCTCGAGCGTGGACCCGTCGCCGTTGATCGCTGTGACCGTCGCTCGCTGGGCGTTTGTGACGCGACCTCGCGAAGAGGAGGAGCCCGTGGAGCCGTGGGCGGTGTTCGGATGACGACGGCGGTGTTCGCCCGTGCGGGCCGGATGGCCGACCAGGTGCGCGACGAGGCGCGGCGGCTCGACCCGGCCAAGGTGGCCCTGACATTGCTGTTCGTTGTGCCGTTCGTGCTGGGCTGGCTGGCCGGCGTGGTGTGGCGTGTGCTGTGGACGGTGTTCGCGTGGGCGTGGACCGCGATGGTGGTGGGTTTCCGCACGGCCCGCGGCGGTAGGGACGCGGACTGATGGGGCTGGTCGAGCGGGTGCTCCAGGGCCGGGTGATGGCCCGGGCCGAGCGGTCGGTCACGTCGATTGACGGCTACCTCGACGCGTTGAACGAGTTCGTCTACAACGGCAACGCCTATGGGCTGGGCGGCGTTCAGCAGACGATGAACGGGTCGCCGATCGAGACGATCTCGTCGTCGGTGACGGCGTACGCGACGCAGGCGTTCGCGTGCAACCCGGTGGTGTTCGCGTGCATGGCGGTCCGCCAGCTGGTGTTCTCGGCGGTGCGGTTCCAGTACCAGCAGATGCGGCGCGGCCGCCCCGGGGACCTGTTCGGGGATGCGTCGCTGGCGATCCTGGAGCGGCCGTGGCCGGGCGGAACGACGCAGGATCTGCTGAGCCGCATGATCCAGGACGCGGACCTGGCAGGGAACTCCTACTGGACTGTGGTCGACGGGGAGATGGTGCGGCTGCGGCCGGACTGGGTCGACATCGTGCTGGAGCCCCGCCCGTTCCGCGGTGGTGTCCTGGGCTACCGGAAGGTCGGTTACGTCTACACCGAGGGCGGCTACGAGACGGGCTCGAACCCGGTGCCGTTGCTGCCGGACGAGGTGGCGCATTTCGCGCCGTACCCGGACCCGCTGGCGACGTACCGGGGCATGTCGTGGTTGACGCCGCTGCTGCGGGAGATCGCCAACGACTCGGCGATGTCGGATCACAAGGGCCGGTTCCTGTCGAACGCGGCGACACCGAACCTGGTGGTGAAGCTCGACCCGTCGATCACGCCTGAGGTGTTCGAACGCTTCAAGGCGAAGATGGACGCCGAACACCGCGGGCACCACAACGCCTACAAGACCCTCTACCTGGGTGGCGGCGCGGACGTCACCGTGGTCGGCAAGGACTTCAAGGAGCTGGACTTCAAGAACGTCCAGGGCATGGGCGAGACCCGCATCGCCGCGGCGGCGGGCGTGCACCCGGTGATCGTGGGCCTGTCGGAGGGCCTGCAGGGCAGCGCGCTGAACGCGGGGAACTACGGGCAGGCCAGGCGGCGGTTCGCCGACGGGACGATGCATCCGCTGTGGGCGGACGCGGCGGGCACGTTGGAGCCGCTGCTGCCGGTGCCGCCGGGCGCACGCACCTGGTATGACGCGCGCGACGTGCCTTTCCTGCGGGAAGACCGGCGCGACGCCGCGGAGATCCAGTTCCGGAAGGCGGCGACGATCCGGCAGCTGGTGGACGCGGGCTATCAGCCGGAGACGGTGGTCGCAGCGGTGGACGCCGAGGACATGACGCTGCTGGTGCATTCGGGTCTGTACAGCGTGCAGTTGCAGCCGCCCGGCACCGAGGCTCCCGCGGCGGGCGGGGAGCTGTCCGACGAGCCGTCTGAGGACGATGAGGAAGGTACGGCGCCGTGACCCAGCTGACGGTGAAGAAGAGCGGCTTGGTGATCCCGGTCGCTACCGACGAGCACGGTCGCCCCCAGTGCTTCTGCGGGTCGTGCAGCGGTGTCATGACCGAGGTCGCCCCGAACGAGTGGCGGTGTGAGCACGCCGTCGCCGTTGATGCCCGGATGCGAGAGGTGGCGGCGAGGATCGCCGAGCAGATGGAGGCGTCGTGAGCGCACCACGGGAGAACCTCACCAGGTCGGTCGCGTTCGAGCTGCGCGACGGCGACGGTGAGGGCGACGGCCTGACCCTCGACGGCTACGCCGCGGTGTTCGGGCAGCCCACGCTGATCGACAGCTGGGAGGGCCAGTTCTACGAGCAGATCCGCAAGGGCGCGTTCCGCAAGAGCCTGCGCGAGCGGACGCCGGTGATGCAGTTCGACCACGGCCGTCACCCGCTGGTGGGGTCCATTCCGATCGGGCGGATCGACGAGCTGGCCGAGGACGACCACGGCCTGCTCGTGCGCGGCCGCATCAGCGACAACTGGCTGATGGAGCCGGTCAGAGACGCCATCAGGGACGGCGCCGTGGACGGCATGTCGTTCAGGTTCAGCGTGGTGCGTGAGGAGTGGCACGACGCCGACGGCAAGCGGGTCCGGCCCGACGAGCTGGACGCCCTGCTGTGGAACCCGGGCGACCGCGGCCCGCTGACCCGCACACTGGTCGAGGTCAAGCTGCACGAACTCGGGCCGGTGGTGTTCCCCGCCTACGAGGGCACCAGCGTGGGCGTGCGCGCGCAGGCGCTCGCCAGCGAGATCCGCAGCGACGACGAACTGCGCCGTGAGGTGCGTGCCGCGCTGGCCCGCCAAGCGCCGCAGGCCCCGGCCGACGCCGACGACCTGGACGACCCGGCCGTGCGCCGCGAGGTCGCCCGGGCGTTGCTGTTCGGCCCTACTGAGACTTCGGACGCGCCGCCCCCCACGGGACACCCGTCCACCCCTGAGAACCGCTCGCAGGACGCGCCGGCCGACCGCCACCCGTCCACGAGCACCGACGCGCCGCCCTCCGATGGGCACCCGTCGGCCGACCCGACGAGCCAGGAGCCGCTGCGCGCGGAGATCGCGGAGAAGGTCGCCCGCATGCGCGAGCACCTGGCGTCCATCACAGAGAAGGACGCGTAATGGAACTGTCGCACCCGCAGGCGGTCATCCGCCTGCAGGACATCACGGCCGAGCTGGAGCGGCTCGGCGAGAAGAAGGACCTGACGACCGAGGACGAGCAGCTCTTCGACGAGCTGACCCGCGAGTTCGCGCAGGTCGACGCGCACCGTCGCAAGCTGGAGCGGGACGCGGCCCTGGCCAAGGTCCGCAGCGCCGTCCAGGTGACGGACCGGCTCCCGGCCGCCGCGGCGCTGCGCACCGAGCGCGGCACCCCCGTCAACAGCAGCGACGGCTACGACACCGACCCGATCCTCAACCCGGACTCGGTGGAGGACTGCCGGTTCCGCAACCCCTGGGACCTCAGCGAGGTCCGGACGTGGTCGCGGTCCAAGCAGGAGATCAACGCCGAGATGCGGGCGCGTGCCAAGTCCGCGGTCGAGCGGATGGGCGGCGCCAACGACCACGTGCGGTCCGCCGCCACCTCGATCATCGAGCAGTTCGACGACGGTGACGCCCGGATCTCCCGGCTGTGCCTGGCCACCTCCAGCCCCGAGTACCTGCGTGCCTGGTCGAAGATGGCCGCCGGGCGGCGCGAGCTGGTCACCGCCGAGGAGCAGCGGGCCCTGGAGCGGGCGATGTCGCTGACCGACAGCGCCGGCGGGTACCTGGTGCCGTTCCAGCTCGACCCGACGGTCATCATCACCGCCAACGGCTCCCGCAACCAGATCCGCCAGGTCGCCAGGCAGGTCGTCGCGACCGGCGACGTCTGGAACGGCGTGTCCTCGGGCGCGGTGGCGTGGTCGTGGGACGCCGAGGCCACCGAGGTGTCCGACGACGCCACCACGTTCGCGCAGCCCAGCATCCCCGTGTACAAGGCCGCGGGGTTCGTCCCGATCTCGATCGAGGCGCTGGAGGACGCCGCCAACGTCACCGCCGAGGTCGCGCGTCTCCTCAGCTTCGGCCGGGACACGCTGGAGGCCGCCGCGTTCACCACCGGCACCGGCGTGGGCCAGCCGACCGGCATCGTCACCGCCCTGGCCGGCACCGCCTCCGAGATCCCCGTGACCACGGCGGAGACGTTCGCGCTCGCCGACATCTACAAGCTCGACGGGGCCCTGCCCGCCCGGTACCGGGCCAACGCGTCGTGGCTGGCCAACCGCGCCATCTACAACCTCGTGAGGCAGTTCGACACGAGCGGCGGCGCGGGCCTGTGGGAGCGGCTGCCCGGCGACGTCCCGCCGATGCTGCTCGGCCGTCCCGCGCTGGAGGCCGAGGACATGGACGCCACCTGGGACACGGCGGCGGCGGGCGACAACTACATCATGATCTTCGGGGACTTCTCCAACTACGTCATCGCCGACCGGGTCGGCATGCAGGTGGAGTTCGTGCCGCACCTGTTCGGCAACTCCAACCGGCCGACCGGCCAGCGCGGCTGGTACGCCTACTACAGGGTGGGCGCCGGAGTGGTGAACAGCGCCGCGTTTAGGCTGTTGAATCTGGAGACGACGGTCTGAGCGGTTTCCCCTGCGCCCATGCCTTCCGAATCCTAAGCTCGGGGCATGGGGCGCAAGGGGAACGCGAAGTGCTCGATCGAAGGCTGCGAGAAGCGGGAACTCGCGCGTCGCTGGTGCTCGATGCACTACTGGCGGTGGAAGAAGACGGGTGATCCCGGCGAGGCGGAGCGGCGGCGGGCGCCAAACGGGTCGAACGTCAATTGCGTCGTTGAAGGATGCGAGACCCCAGCGCACGCCCGCAAGATGTGCCCGGCCCATCTCAACCGGTGGCGCCTGTATGGCGACCCGCTGGGCACCGCGCCGCCCCGTAGGCGGCGGACAGTCGAAGAGCTCCGCGAACTTGTCCGGCGAGGTGAGATTACCGGGGGCACGACCAGCCCGGACGGCTACCGCTACCACTCGATCAAGGGCGTGGGCCGGTTCGCCGAGCATCGACTCATGATGGAGGCGCACATGGGGCGCGCTCTCTTGCCCGATGAGACGGTGCACCACAAGAACGGCGACCGGGGCGACAATCGGATCGAGAACCTGGAGCTCTGGTCGAGCTCACACCCGCCAGGGCAGAGAGTCGCCGACAAGGTCGCATGGGCGCGCGAGATTCTGGCGCGCTACGCGGACTTGCCATCCGAAGCGCTGTAGAGCGCAACGCCTGCACGAAAGGCCCGGCCGTCTGCCGGGCCTTTCGCATGCCCAGCCCCGGGCGGCGGTGTATCCCCGGCACCGTCGCCCGGCCCATGGAAGGAGAGCAGTGGCGATCAAGCGGTGCAAGACGTCGTTCTCGGCGATCGTGAACGGCGCCCCGCGGGTCATCAACGAGGGTGAGCTGGTCGAGGACGGCGACCCGATCCTGACGGGCCGTGAGGCGCACTTCGAGACGGTCGAGACGTTCATGTCCGAGCGGCCGGGTGCTGTGCGGCAGCCGGTCGAGCAGGCCACGGCCGAGCCCGGCGAGAAGCGAACGCGTCGCCGGGCGGCCAAGTCCGCACCCAAGCAGACCGAGCCGACCGAGTCCACGCAGGCCCCCAAGGAGGCGGAGTAGATGGCCGACGACAAGACCACCATGCCCGAGGCGAACGAGGACCGGATCGATCCGCGGCTGGACAACCGGACCGGCGCCGACCGGCCCCCGCTGGAGGACTTCCCGGCCACGCCGCAGCAGGTCAACGGGCCCGAGCTGGGCGACCCGGTGGACCGGGACGCGGTCGCGGCGCGCGTGAAGGACGACCAGCCCCGCAAGGGCATGAAGTCGACCGGCCCGCACGGCCTGGGCGACACGTCGGCCGACCGGGCGTGAGACGCACGTGCTGACCGGCACGCCAGCGCCGTTCATCACCGTCGCCGAGGTCAAGGCCCACATGGACAAGACCGGCACGGCCGACGACGACGAGCTGGAGGGCTTCGTCGCGGCGGCGTGTGAGGCGATCCGCGACCGCATCGGCGAGGTGTCTCCCGTGGGTGCGGTCGTGGAGGCGTGTGCCCGGTCTGACCGGCTGGTGCTGGAACACCGGCCGGTGGTGTCCATCACGAAGGTGGAGCGGCTGCCGGGCCTGGAGACGGTACCGCAGGGTGACCGCGGCACGGGCGTGGACGGGTGGCTGATGCAGGACCCGGGTGCGGGCATCCTGTCGCACACCTCCCGCTTCCCCGGCGAGGTGCGCGTGACCTACCAGGCCGGCCGCGACCCGGTGCCGGGCAACATCCGGCTCGCCGCGCTGGAGATGGCCGCGCACCTGTGGCGGTCGTCCCAGCTCAACAGCGGTGGTGGCCGCCCGCCGCTGGCCGACGACGAGCAGCCGATCATGCCGGGCAGTGCGTATGCGCTGCCGATCCGCGTGCGGGAGCTGCTGGGGCTCGGTTCGAACCCGACGGATGAGGTGCTGGTGGGATGAGCGACGACAAGCCGCGGCCGCGCCCGCAGCCGGTGCAGGCGGTGCCGGTGGCCGGACAGCAGGCGGTTACCGTGACGCCGGGACAGACACTGATCGTGACCGTCCCGGACGCGCCGACCCCCGAGCAGGCCGAGGCCATGGCGACGAGCCTCAAGGAACGCCTGCCGGGCGTCGAGGTCGTCGTGCTGGGCGGCGTTGACCAGATCGCCGTCTACGACGGGACCGCGTCGCCGTGACCGACATCGCGGCGGTGTCCACGGTCCCCGCCGTCCTGGACGAGCTGGTGCGGCGCGCGAGGCTGGCGCTGCCCGGTGTGCAGGTGCTGGACGGGGGCCCGCACCGCGACACCGAGCCCGACGTCGTCGCGATCGGTTTCACCGGCACGCCCGGTGAGGCCGTCGTGGAGGACACGCGCAGCCGCGAGCAGTTGTCGGCCGACCCTGACCGCGAGCGCTACGAGATCACCTCGCTGGCGTCGTCGTGGCGGGGCGCCGAGGTCGACGCCAAGGCCGTGCGTGACCGCGCGTACGAGCTGGTGGACCTTCTGAACGCCGAGCTGATGCGGGACTCGACGCTGGGCGGGCTGGTGCTGCGCGCGCGGCTGTCGACCGTCGAGTTCGCCCCGGAGCAGACCAGCCGCGGCGCCGTGGCGACGGTGCGGTTCGTGATCGCTGTGGACGCGTACACGAGGTGAGGTGGTCCCGGTGAGCGATGAGGTTCAGCGGCTCATGCGTGACCTGGGCGGGATCCCCCAGGATCTGCGGCGGCAGTTGCGGCCGGGCCTGCGCGGTGCGGGCCGGATCGTCGCCGACGAGGCCAAGCGCCGCGCGTCGTGGTCGTCGCGGATCCCCAGGGCCACGACCGTGAGCGTGCGGTTCGCTGGCTCGCCCGGCGTGCGGGTGATCGTGAACCGGCGTAAGGCGCCGCATGCCCGCCCGCACGAGCATGGCGGCCGTCCCGGGCAGTTCCGTCACCCGCTGTTCGGTGACCGGTCCCGCTGGTACTCCCAGCGCGCCCGGCCGTTCCTCGCGCCCGCCCTGGAGGCCAAGGGCCGCGCCGCCGAACGCGAGATCTCCCGGGTGGTCGACCGGGTCACCCGCGACGCCGGTTTCCGCTGACCCCCTTTTCGATCGATGGCCGAAGGAGAGCCATGGCCGCTTTGACCACGAGCGTCGCCCCGCATCAGGGGTTGCGCGTGGACGACAAGCTCGTCGCCGCCACGTCCGGCGGTGACGACTGCGCGACCGGTACGGGCGTGTTCCTGCTGGTTCGCAACACCGACGGCTCGTCCAAGACCGTCACGCTGGCCACGCCGCAGACCGTCGACGGTGACCTGGCCGTGGCCGACCGTACGTTCACGGTCGCGGCGACGGCCGGTATCCACGTCATCCCCGTGCCGGACCTGTACCGGAACCCGGCGACGGGCCGCGCCGCCATCACCTACCCGGACGGTGTCACCGGCCTGAGCGTGTGCGTGGTGAGGGTCCCGTGACGCGCGAACTGGTGCGGATGAGTCACCCGGACGTGGACGGCGTGATCGAGGTGGCGGTGTCGGCGGTGCCGTTCCACCGCGCCGCCGGATGGGCCGAGGTCGAGGAGGAAGCGCCGCCCGCGGCGGCCGAACAGGACACGCCGCGGCGCCGTCGGCGCGGCGCTGAGAAGGAGGAAAGCTGATGGCGGCCACGCCGATCACCAAGTCCGTCCGGTACATCAACCCGGACGTCTCCAAGGTGTACTTCGTCGCGACGATGGCGAACTACCAGTCGCCGACCCGGTCGGAGCTGGACGCCGGCACGGACCTGACGCGGGAGATCGCCTCCACCGAGGGGTGGAACACCGAGTCGGAGAACGTCGAGACCCCGGACCTGGACTCGCGGTTCACCAGCGTCATCCCGGGCCGTATCTCGGCCGAGGACTCCAGCCTGACGTTCTACGCCGACAAGACCGGCACGGACGCGCGGGCGCTGCTGCCGCGTGACACCTCCGGCTACATCGTGTGGATGGACGGCGGGGACGTGCCGGGCTCGCCGATGGACATCTACCCGGTGCGGGTGTCGAGCGTCGGTAAGGAGCGGTCGGTGGAGGGCGACGACGCCGCGACCGTCGTCATCAACTTCGCCATCACCAGCGAGCCCGCCGAGGACGTGGAGATTCCCGCGGCGTGAGCGTCACCATTCCGGGCGTGCCGGCGTCCGTTCCGCGGGCCCGCGTGCTCGACCTGATCGAGTCCCTCGGGTTCGACCCGCGCGAACTGGTCAGCCTGCACTTCGAGCCGGGCGGTATCTACGCCGAGGTGTTCGCCGACCAGCGGCCCGGCCGCCCTGGTTTCACCGAGCGGTGGCGGTTCACCACCGATGGACAGGCTGCCGCGACGCACCGGATCTGCATTCCGATCACCGAAGACAAGGAACCCCCGACGTCATGACCCTGCTGTCGAAGGACCAGATCCTCGGCGCCGACGACCGCCGCTACGAGATCGTGCCCGTTCCCGAATGGGGCGGCGAGGTTCGCCTGAGGTCCCTCACGGGCGCTGAGCGTGACGACTTCGAGTCCAAGAGCCTCGTCGGGTCGGGCAAGAAGCAGCGCGTCAACCCGAGGCACCTGCGGGCCCGGCTGATCGCGATGTGCGCGGTCGACGCCGACGGCAGGCCGCTGTTCGACGCCGCCGACGTCATCAAGCTGTCGTCCAAGAGCGCGGCGGCGCTGGAGCGGCTGTTCGAGGTCGCGTCCCGCCTGTCCGGCCTGGACGAGGACGACGTCAAGGAGCTGGAGGAGGGTTTCGACTCCGCCCAGAGCGACGGTTCTACTTCCGTCTAGCCGCGCATCTGGGCAAGACCGTCGGCCAGCTGCTGCGCGAGATCGACTCGCGCGAGCTGTCGGAGTGGATGGCCTACGAAGCCCTGTACGGCCCGCTCGGACCCGAGCGTGACGACCACCTGACCGCGATCACCGCCGCGACCGTGGCGGCGACGACCAGCAAGAAACCCATCGACGCCAGCAAGTTCATGCCGGACTGGCAGGCCCGCGGGGAGGTGGACGGTGGCGACGATCCGTAACCTCATCATCCGCATCGGCGTGCACGACCGTGCCGTGCGCTCAGGTGTCGAGCGGGTGAACCGGCAGCTGGACAGGCTGAACCGGTCGGTGGACCGTGTCGGGGCTCTCGGCCGCAAGGCGGGCCTTGCGGTGCTGGCCGGAAGTGCCGTGTCCCTGGCCGCCGCTATGGGGCCCGCCGCGGGTGGCGTGGCCGCGCTGGGGTTGTCCCTGGGGGCTGCGCTGGCGCCGGCGGCCGGGCTGGCGGTGGCGCTGCCCGCCGCGGCGGTGGCGTGGAAGACGTCGCTGGCGATTATGACGCTGGCCGTGGAGGGGTTCACCGACACCCTGGGCGCGGCGGTCGCGGGCGACATGAAGAAGTTCGGTGAGGAGCTGAAGAAGCTGCCGCCGAACGCCCGGGCGGTGGCGCGCGAGTTCGGTGGTGCGCTGGCCGGGCTGCAGCAGCGGGTCCAGCAGGCGTTCTTCCGGCCGATTGCGGCGGAGTCCCGCGGGCTCGGCAAGCAGCTGCGGGGGCCGCTGCAGGAGGGTATCGCGGTGGCGGCCGGCGGCCTGGGGCGGCTGGCGGCGCGTGTGGTCGCCGTGGCCCGCGAGCGCCAGTCGATCCAGTTCATGAGCGGGGTGTTCCGCGCGATCTCGGCCAGCGCGGACGCCGCCGGGAAGGGCGTGGCGCCGCTGGTGCGCGGGGTGCGCGACTTGGCGGGCGCGTTCCTGGGGGTGCTGCCGCAGGCTGCGGGGATGCTCGGCCGGGCGGCCGCCGCGACGGGCCTGTGGTTGCAGCAGGTCGTCCGCACCGGGCAGGCCGCGCGCTGGTTCACCGGCGCGCTGGGCACGCTGCGGATGCTGGGCATCATCGCCCGCAATGTCGGGGTGACGATCGCCGCGATGTTCCGCGCCGCTACGGCGGGCTCGGGGAACCTGCTCGGGTCGATCATCATCGTGACCGAGCGGATGGCCGAGTGGGCGACGTCCGCGCGGGGCCGGGCGCAGCTGCTGGAGTTCTTCTATCAGGGGCGGCAGGCGCTGTCGCAGCTGTGGCGGATCCTCGGCAACGTCGGCACCATCCTCGGCAACATCTTCGGGCCCGCGTCCGCGCAGGGCACATCCCTGCTGTCGACGATTGAGCAGCTGACGGCGCGGTTCGCCGCGTGGACGTCGAGCGCGGAGGGGCAGCAGCAGATCTCGCAGACGTTCGCGCTGCTCGGGCAGGTGGCGCGGGACCTGCTGACGATCCTGCCGGGCGTGGCGGTGGTGATCGGGCAGCTGGCGAAGTGGTTCACCAGCCTGCCCGAGCCCGTGCGCAACGTGGTGTCGCAGTTCCTGGCCTGGAGCATCCTGCTCGGCCTGGTCGGCACGAAGATCGCACCCCTGTTGAAGGGACTGAGCTTGATCGGCGGCGGCATGATCCGCATCGGGTCGGCCGCCGGAACCGCCGCGGCGTCCGTCGGCCGGGCGGCCGGGTCGTTCGCGTTGTCGGCGGCGCGCATGGTCGGGTCGATGGCGATGACGGTCGGCCGGGTGGTGGCCGGGTGGGCGCTCATGGCCGCGAAGGCGCTGTGGAACGCGGCCCGGATCGCGGCGGCGTGGCTGATCGCCAACCCGATCGCCCTGGTGATCGTGGCCATCGTTGCGCTCGTCGTACTGATCGTCAAGAACTGGGACAAGGTGAAGGCGTTCACGGTCGCGGCCTGGAACTTCGTCTGGTCGTGGATCAAGAAGATCGCCGGGTTCATCGTCCAGCTGTTCCTGAACTTCACGGTCGTCGGCCTGATCATCAAGCACTGGGACACGATCAAGCGCGCCACCGGCGCGGCCTGGGGCTGGGTCTGGGACAAGCTCAAGATGATCGCCGGGTGGATCAAGAACCTGTTCCTCAAGACGAACCCGGTCGCGATCATCCTGCGGCACTGGGACCAGATCAAGAACGGGGCGATCAACAGGGCGCAGGGCCTGGCGAACTGGATGACCGGGCTGCCGGGACGCCTGCTGCGCGCCCTCGGGAATCTGGGGCGACTGCTGTACGGCGCGGGCCGCGACGTGCTGTCGGGCCTGTGGAACGGCATCTCGTCCATGGCCGGGAGCATCCAGCGGTGGATCGGTGACCTGGTGCGCCGCATCATCCCCGAACCCGTCCGCCGCGTCCTCGGCATCCACAGCCCGTCGCGTGTGTTCGCCGAACTCGGCCGCAACCTCGGCCAGGGCCTGGTCAACGGGATGGCGTCCACGCAGGGGATGGTTGCTCGCGCCGCCGCCGGGCTCGCGCAGGCCGCGCAGCCCGCCCTCGGCGGTACCGGTGCGCTGGCCCTGGCGACACCCGCCGGGGTGGCCGCGGCTGGCGCCGCCGGCAGTGCCGCGAGCGGCCCGACGGGCGCCGAGCTGGCCGACGCGGTGGTGAGCGCTCTGCAGCGCTACGGGTTGAAGGTGGAGATGGACAAGCAGGTCGTGGGCGAGATCGTCAGCCGCGAGACCGGCCGCGTCACCTCGCAGCGGCGGCGGACCGGCTGATGGTCGCGACGTGGCAGTTCGTGGACCGGCCAGAGGCGGCACCGGCGGTGCTGCTGAACATGACCGGCGGCGGTATCCGCGTGTCGCGGGAGGACTTCGACGTGTCGCCGCCGCCGGTGCGCCGGTCGCTGGTGGCCAACGCGATGTCCGACGGCGGCGTGCTCACCTCCGCGTCGTACGACCTGCGCGAGCTGCGGTTCACGCTCATCTTGGAGGGGGAGACCGAGGCGGCCCGGATCGCGCAGCTCAAGGCGTTCGAGCGGGAGGTCGCCAAGCCGGCGAACCTGCTGATGTACCAGCCGGAGCGTCACTCGACCCCGGTGTTCTTCCGCACGATGCGCAGCGATCAGTTCGAGCTGGACAACCAGTTCGTGCCCGGCAAGGCATGGAAGGTCAAGGCCACGGTGGTGGCGGAGCCGTACGCGATCGGGCTGCGCCGCGACATTTCCCCGATCACGGTGTCCAACGACCCGGCCGCCGCGACCAACCCGGCCCGGTTCGACGTGCCCGGCCCGATCGTGGGAGACGGGCCCGCCCCGGCGTTCGTGCGGATCTCCAACCTCGGTGCGGGCGGGACACTGCTGCTGGCGCAACGCACCATTAACAACCCCACGGCGCTGGTGAACGTCGCGCAGGCGGAAGCGGCGACGCTCGGCACCGACGCGTTCCTGTGGACGGGTGAGGGCCTGTATTCCGGTACGGGCGCCAACCGTGCCGTCGGCGTGACGTTCGGGACCAACAGCAACATGACCACGCGCCTCACCCTCACCGTTCCCACGGCGACCTCCTCGGAGGCCCTGCGCGGCCGGTACCGGGTGTTCCTGCGCGCGGCGGTGTACTCTGCTCACGCGACGTCCACGTTCCTGATCCGCTTCCAGCAACTGGGGGCGGACACCGCCAGCGGGCCGACCGTCAGCGCCACGATCGCCAGCGGCACGTTCCGGCTACTCGACCTGGGGATCCTGGAGTTCCCGCACGCGACGGCGGCGCCCAGCGCGATCGGGTACAGCGGCCTGCCGCCCGGCTATGCCACCAGCCAGATCTCCATTCAGGCGCAGCGCGAGTCCGGCACCGGCAACCTGAACATGGACTACGTCTACCTGATGCCGGTCGACGAGCGGTTCTGCGCGGTGCAGCAGGTCGCCTCGACGGGCTACCTCATCCTGGACGGCCCCAACGACGCCACCTACGGAATGGCCGCCGGTACGCAGCCCTTCGGCCTGAACCGCACCATCGACAACGGCGGTGGCCTGGTGCCCCGGATCGGTGGCTTGCCGATGCTCGTGCCGGGCGTGCTCAACCGCTGGTACATGCTCACCGGGAGCGGCGCCATCGCCGACTCCCGCACCGTCGAGATCAGCTACTGGCCACGCTGGCTGGACGTGGCGACCGCATAGGAGAACCATGGCGAACGGCGTCTTCAACATCGCGCTCGGAAAGGTCGCCTACTATGCGACCCTCCCGGCCGCCGACGACTCGCTGATCGTGGTGCTGCTGCAGACCGCGCAGGCCGACGACACACTCCGCGACCATGACACCCTGGCGCAGGTGCTGGCGGCCAACACCGAGGCGAACTTCACCAACTACGCGCGGGCGACCGCGGCGGGCGTCGCGGTGACCGTCAACGACACCAGCAACCTCGTGGACGTCGACATCAACGACATCACCTGGACGAACGCGGGCGGCACCACCAACAACACGCTGGTCAAGCTGCTGGTCTGCTACAAGCCGGACACCGCGTCCGCCGACTCGGCGATCATCCCGCTGACGTTCCACGACTTCGCCGTCACCACCGACGGCAGCAGCATCACCGCGCAGGTCGCGGCCAACGGGTTCTTCCGGGCCACCGGCTGAGAGAGGGGCGATGGCACCCGTAGCGCAGACCGGCGCCGGCAATGTCACGACGGCGTCCAGCGCCAGTGCCGTCGGCCTCACCGCCAGCAAGCCCGCCAACATCAGCGACGGCGACCTGCTGTGGGCGGTGCTTTACCACCGCAACTCCAACGGGACGATCACCGCGCCGTCGGGCTGGTCGATCGCCAAGACGGACGGCTCGAACGGTACCTGGTGTTTTGCCACCAAGCCCGTTCCCTCGGCCGCTGGCGAGACCGCCACCTCCTACACCTTCAACAACAACCAGGGCTCGGCCCGCTGCGTGCTGATGGTGGGCCGGATCACCGGCGCGGACCTGTCCGCGCCGATCGACGCCGTCGGCCCGAGCGCGGCCATCACCGGCACCGCCAGCGTTGTTCTCCCGTCGATGACTGCGGCGACGGCCGGTGCCCTGCTGCTCGCGATTCCGATCAACAACGCCGGCGCCAACATCGCGGTCTTCACCGCCCCCGCGGGCATGACCGAGGTCGCGCAGCAGGGCATCGTCTCCGGAGCCGCCACTGCCAACGCCATGGTCGCGCAGCAGCTGCTCGCCTCGGCCGGCGCGACCGGCACCCGGACCGCAACCGTGAGTCCGGCCGCCTCCAATAGCGGCGGCTTCATGGTCACCATCAGGGCGGGCATCACCGACAAGACCGTCGCCGTGGGTCAGGCCGCCGAGACCGACACCGCGGACAGCGCCGCGACGATGCGGCTGGTGGCGTTCGCCCAGGCGTCCGAGGGCGACGCTGCGAACCTGATCGCCTCCGGTGAGGTCATCCCGATCGGGCAGGCCGTCGAGACGAACTCGGCGGCGCCCATGGTGGGACCGTTCGCCCGCGCCACCGAAACCGACACCGCCACCGCGTTCACGCGAGTGAAGGCCCGCGCCGCGGGGCAGGCCGTCGAGACCGGCGCGGCCACGCCGATGACCATCACCAAGAAGGTCACCATCGGGCAGGCCGTCGAGAACGACACGGGGCAGGCGGCCGGGCCGCGTGTCGCGCTGGCACCCGAGACCCTGCTGTTCGGCCAGCCGGTGCCGCTGGGGGTGCGGATCTACAACAACCGCCAGGCGGCGTTCGACGTGTGGGTGACGAACGCGGTCGACGACTTCACCTTCCGGTCTGCCGTGCCGGGCGGGTTCGCCTCGGCGACGATCCGGCTGCACCGGCCGAGCATCGTCGCCAGCCCCGGCAGTGGCTACCTGTACAACGCCGACAAGGCCGCCTTCGACAACCTGGCCAGGCTGTTCAACCGCGTACAGATCGTCGACCTGCGCAGCGCTGAGATCGTCTGGGAAGGGCGCATCGAGGACCCGCGGCGGTCCTCCGACTCCGACACGTGGGAGATCGGCTGCCTCGGCTCGTCGGTGGTCGCCAGCGACATCCAGCGGCCGATGTTCTACATCGACTCAGACATCAACTCCTGGGTGCAGAAGCCGGAGAACTTCTGGCAGTTCAGCACCAACGAGGACAAGCAGGTCATCGAGGTCCGCTGGGAAGGCAACCTGGTGTGGCCGGGCCCGGCGGGCGGCGGTGGCGGCGTCGCGGTCCTGTACGAGGCGCTGCGGTGGGGCCGAGCCCAGGAATGCGGTCTGTGGATCGGCCGCTACGACATCACCTTCGCCTCCTCGGCCCCGGCCGGGACAGGCAACCAGGCGCCAGCGCGGCTGTGGAACTCGGTGATCATCGAAGCGACCGATGGCTCCGATGGGCTCGACCAGGAACTGGACGCCACCAACTACACCCAGAACGTCCGGCACATGCGCCGGCTCGGCGCCCCCCTCAACCAGTTCGGCACGACCGGCGGCTTCACCGCAGAGGAGGGATTCGCCGTCGCGATTGAGATGGGTGTCGGCAACAACTCCGGTTTCGGTGACTACACCAGCGCCCCGGACAAGGTTGTCGGCCGGATCGCTCAACCACGCGTCCAGGTGCAGCGGCTGAACCGGAACGGGACCAGGCTGCTCGCGCCGAGCGACTACCCGGGCGACTATGTCACGGTTCCCCAGGTTGTCGAGGACGTTGTCGGCCGGTTCCTGGTGGGCGGCTGGGCCGCGATGGCAGACTGGACGAGCACTTCCGGCAGGCCGTTCTCTGGGCATGTGCGCCCCACTGAGGCATACATCGACGCCAGTTCCCCGGCGAGGTTCACGCACCTGACCTACTTTGATGGCGCCACGGCGTCGCAGATCCTCGCCGACATGATGGATGCCCAGTTGGCCGCCTACTGGGCGCTGTGGGAGAGCCGCTACGGCGCCACCAACGGCGCGGGCGGCCAGAACGAGCGGGGCTTCCGTTTCGAGTGGGCCACATGGCCGAACGGGTGGGGCTACCAGGCGTCATCGCTGGACGGGTTGGAAGAGCAACCCAACGGAGAAGATCTGTACAACTTCCTGTTCTACAAGTGGACGCAGGACGACACCTGGAACCTGACGGCAGGCGACAAGAGACTTTGGACCGCCGAAGATGGCCGATCTTTCGAGGGTGAGTTCCCAGAGTTGGCGTACAACCAGCTGTCCCGCGCAATCACTGCCACACGGGAAGAGCCCACGATCTTGGATGTAGTGACCTCTGAGGCGCCGCAGATTCTGCGGCGCTACAGCAAGGTCAAGAACGCGGGCACCATCACCATTCGCCGTCCCATCTACTTCTACGACGTGGGGGCCAACAGCTGGTCGGGTGCGGCGCGGATGGTGCAGCCGTGGGAGATCCGCCCCGGCAAGCTGATCCGCATCACGGACCTGCCGCCGCGCGGCATGATCCAGGACTTCTCGCACGGCACCGCCGCCCCGCCGCGCGAGCACGACGGCACCGTGTTCCGAATCGTGGCGACCGAGTACAACTCCGCCGACAACTCGTGCCGCCTGGAACTGGACCAGGTGCAGACGTGGTCCATCCCCACGCAGATCACCAAGAACGCCCCGGCCGCGAGCGGCGCCGTGGTGAAGGGCTAGTCCTCGTCGGGCAGCTCGAACAGCGGGTACGCCTCCGGCCGGCCCTTGGAGTCAGTGCTCACCGACCAGTAGGCCAGCACCCAGCCGGCGTCCTCGATCGCCTCGATCTGCTCGGCCCAGCCCGCGATCACCGCCCTGTAGGAGGTACACCCGTGGCCACGTACCCGCCGATCAGCGCCGCGACGCAACTGTTCGGTGGCTCAACGATGATCGTGCGCCGGATCGCATGAACGAGACCCCGCCGTCGACCGAGCTGGCGCTGCTGCGCGGCGAGCTGATGACGGCGTTGGCCCGCATCGAGGGGGACGTGCGCCTGGTCCTCCAGGAGCAGCAGCAGGGCACACGCCGCGTCGACGATCTCGTCGGCGAGTTCCGCCGCCACGACGAGCGTCTGGACGCGCTGGAGCGCACGACGGTCACGCGCGAGGAGCTGGACGCGCGCGAGACGCGGATGCGCGCGGCAGTGGACGAGCAGGCCCGGCGGCGTCTCACCATCCTCGGCACCGTTATGACGTGCGTCATGGGCGGCATCACCGCTGTCATCGGGATCATCGCCCTCATCGTCAACTAGGGAGGCCCCTTGGACATCATCAGCCGCAAGGAGTGGGGCGCCCGCGCCCCACGCAACCGGCAGACCACCACGTGGTCGCGGCGCACCGAGTTCATCGTGCACTACTCCGAAGGCCCCACCACCCAGACCCCCCGCCAGATCCAGAACCACCACATGGACTCCAACAGGTGGGCGGACATCGGCTACAACTTCCTGGTCGACGTCAAGGGCCGGATCTACGAGGGGCGCGGCTGGCTGGTGGTGGGCGCGCACGCCCCGAACCACAACACGTCCGGGATCGGGGTGTGCTTCATCGGCCGGGACGGAGACGCCACCGACGCGGCGAAGAAGGCGATCCGGTGGCTGTACGACGAGGCGTGCCGCCGCAAGGGCGGAACGCTGGCCAAGCGGGGCCACCGGGACGTCACCGCGACCTCGTGCCCGGGTGACCAGCTGTACGCGTGGGTGCGAGCCGGGATGCCCGCGGCAGGTGCCGGCGAGGACTGGATGGAGGCGATGATGAAGAAGCTGCCCCTGCTCAGGAAGGGCGCGACCGGCGAGCACGTGCAGACGCTGCGGGCGCTGCTGCTCGCGCGGTCGCACCCTGAGATCGGGCCGGTGGAGGGCCCGTTCGACGCGAGGGTCGAGGCCGCCGTGAAGGCCGTCCAGAAATGGGGCGGCGTGACCGTCGATGGCATCGTTGGGCCGCAGACCTGGCCCGTGCTCCTGCGGGTCCACAAGTAGAGCGAGATTCGGAACCTTAAGAATCCGCGTGAATTATTCACGGCCGTTCTTTAGGTCTACCCCTGACCAGGCTTCTTCCCGGATCCGGGAAAAGGATGAGGCGGCGTCGGCCGCCCTGTGACCTGAGGAAGTCGCACATGAACGACTACGTGATCAGCCTGATCCGCACGTGGGTCCCGGTCGGCGTGGGGCTCGTCATCACATGGCTGGCCCGCGAGCTGGGCGTGGTGCTCGACGATGACACCACCGCGACGGCCGCGACGGTCGCCGTCGCGGTGGTGACCGCGGTCTACTACGCGGCGGCGCGTGCGCTGGAGTCCCGCTGGCCGGCGCTGGGTGTGCTGCTCGGCGCGGCCAAGACCCCCGCGTACCCGGCTCGTGCGGGGGAGGTGCGGCGGTGAGCCCGGCGTAGCCGCCTCCGGGACCTCGAAGACGCCCGCCCTTGCCCGCCGTAGCGGGCAGAGCGGGCGTCTTCGTTTATCTCTTGGCGTTCTTGGACCGCGGCGGTGGTTTGTGCCGGTCGTACTGGCGCCGACCGGGCCAGTAGTCCGACACGTACTCCTGGTCCGGGTCGACTGTGTCGAAGTGCCTGTCGGCGCCCTTCAAGGGGTGGATGAAAACGATCCGCTGCTGCTTGGCCACAACAAGGTCAGCGACAACCTGGCGGATGCAGTGCAGTACCGCACCCGCCGCAGCAGCATGTGCGGCCAGCCCATTCCCGGTCACCTCGTAGAACACGACGCTCAACCCCGATCGTTTGATCGCGACGCAGATGTCGGGGTCCGCGAGCTGGCTCACGTCGTTGCTCAGCACGGCGTCGTAACCGTACCTGCTCGCCTTGGCGTAGAGCTCTTTGTCCTTGATGCTCTTCCAGCGCACGTCATCGACGTGGTCGACGACGTTGCTGGATCCAGACTTGCCGTGGCGTAGCAGCCATCGGATGGGCTCAAGCAGAGGGTGGTCAACATTCTCATCGAGAAGTAACTTCATCCGGCGGCCCGCTCGGGAGACCCCCCTGGCTGGTAGAGCTGGACATATTCGGCGAACTGCTGAGCCCCTCGCGCCTTGCTGGCGGTGACGGCGGGGAAGAACTCCGCGACCTCTTCGGCCGGGACGTCATCGGCGAGCAGACCCGCGACCTGGTCGTAGCCGACGCGGGTTCCCTCGATCACCGGGTAGCCGGCGCGAACCTCGGGGTCCACAAGGACGCCGGGGGCAGGGCGTTCAAGCGGCACTACCTGAGCCACCCGTCCCTGGAAGGGAGCCAGGACATCCACCAGTTGCGCGATGAGGTGGTTACCCGGCTTGCTCACCAGGTCAATGGCCTCGCCGCTGTCGTACAGGGCGATGGTGTCACCCACCGACACCAGGGTGTAGGCCGACAGGTGCTCGACCTTCCCCAGCGTATTCAGGGTGTTCAGTGCCTTGCGGATCTTCTGCAGAGACTTGCCGTCGTTGTCTCGCAGGTAGGAGATCGTTCGCAGCGCCAGCACGTCCCGGAAGGAATAGAAGTGCCGCCCGCGAAGCGAGCGCTCGGGGCGCAACACGACAGGCTCGCGACGCCAGTGCGCAAGCTGCGAAACCGAGGCCCCGGATAGGGCGGCGGCCAGCACCGGGCGATACATGCGGACCACTCCCATCCGTGTCCATGCAGCAGATACCGCGATCGTAACCGGGCGCCAGGAATCTGCCACGGCTGACCCGCTTGGATGGCCGGACCTGGTCGGGCGGGTGCTGCTGTCGGCGGGGCTGGCTCGGTCGGCGCCGGTGTACCGGCCCGTGTCGCGGTAGCCCGCGAGCGGGTAGGCGAATCCAACTGAATGAAAACTCGGCTCCGCTGTTGTAGAGTCACAGGTCAGTAAGTGTCGGCCCCGCGCACGCGGGGATGTTCCGATGTGCATTGGGTTCGGACCTCCCGTGTCCGGGTCGGCCCCGCGCACGCGGGGATGTTCCGCCGACACGGCAGACGAGCTGCGCGAGCTGCTGGTCGGCCCCGCGCACGCGGGGATGTTCCGGACACTCCGGTGTCTGTGGACATCTACGAGATGTCGGCCCCGCGCACGCGGGGATGTTCCCTCCGGGCTAGCGTTGTTGCGAATGCTGCGGATGTCGGCCCCGCGCACGCGGGGATGTTCCCTCG
Source organism: Microbispora sp. (assembly GCA_019689655.1). Taxonomy (GTDB): domain Bacteria; phylum Actinomycetota; class Actinomycetes; order Streptosporangiales; family Streptosporangiaceae; genus Microbispora. Next base: position 1,791 of record JADGHC010000023.1, on the reverse strand, counting down.
GGCGTGCGGGTGCGGCGGATCCAGCGCAGGTCGGCCCCGCGCACGCGGGGATGTTCCCCGGTCCCGGGCGATCTTCACCAGGACGGCAGCGTCGGCCCCGCGCACGCGGGGATGTTCCGCCCGCCTTCGCCATCGCCACGGTGGACGATACGTCGGCCCCGCGCACGCGGGGATGTTCCCGTCTCTCGCCAAGGGCTACCACGTTCACCTACGTCGGCCCCGCGCACGCGGGGATGTTCCGAACGAGTCTTCGAAGAGAAGCTCGTCGTCCTCGTCGGCCCCGCGCACGCGGGGATGTTCCCGCCTGCCGCCTTGAGACGGTCAGGTTGACGGTGTCGGCCCCGCGCACGCGGGGATGTTCCCCACACCGGCGCCAGGGCGCGGGCCTGGTCCAGGTCGGCCCCGCGCACGCGGGGATGTTCCGATCCCGCTGCTGCCGCACGAGCTGGCGGCGCATAGTCCCCGCGCGAGCGGGGGTGGCCCGGCTGCGGTGGGCAGATCAGCCCGTCGCGGCACTGGCGGCGCATAGTCCCCGCGCGAGCGGGGGTGGTCCGGCCCTACAGGGCCAGCTGCGCCCCAAGGTCGGATAGTCCCCGCGCGAGCGGGGGTGGCCCAAACGAAACCGCCCCGTCCCTCCTCGGAGGGCGGGGCGGTTTCGCTGTGCGTCAGTGGCAGGTCTGGTCCGTGCCGACGACGGACAAGAACACCAGGATGCCGCCGGTCAGCCACTGGCTGTACGTCGGCCAGCGGCCCGTCTCGATCTCCTGGAGTGCTCGTGCGGCGCGGGCTTTGGTGTCCACCCAGTCAGGCACCGGATGCATGGCTCGCTGACACGCCGTCTGCCACTCGTTGATCAGCCAGTCCCGCGCGGCCACCGGGTCGCGGTACACAGCCGCGATGAAACTCGGCGACTTGATCAACCAGTCGCAAGTCCGGATCGGCGGACGATCCCGACTTGCGACGTCGAGCGAGTCCCGCTTGCCGATCTGCTCCCACTGCTGGCCGGACCCCTGCCACCGGTAGCAGTGGTAATGCGTCGGCTCGACCGACGACCGGCCGGCGGCGTCTGGGGCGATCTGGTGCATGCGCCCTACCTCTCAGGGGGGCAGGCCCTCCCGCCTGCACGGGAGAGCCTGCCAGGTGATCTCGTCTACGACTCGGCCGACACGGTGGGCGGCGGGGCGCCGCCGCCACCCTCCTGCCCCTCGCACTTGGGCCGGGCGCCCGCCACGCACGGGTTCGGCGGACAACAGGGCTTGGCGCCGACCCAGAATTCCTCGTCGACGTGGTACCCGGTGCCACGCAGCGCCCGCAGAGTCCGGTCGACCTCCTCGGCGCTGTGCGAGACCCCAGGCGCGGGCGGGACATGGTGCAGGTAGAAGCCGAACATCCGCTCGCAGAACGCGCTGTACTGCTGCGAGTGCAGGATGAACGCATGCCAGGCCGGGTCGACGGTCTCGTCCATCGCGAGCCGCACACCGGGGTTGTCGGCCACGGCGCGCATCCAGACGAGCATCTGCTCGACCATCCGCTCGGCGTAGGCGCGGGTGACCTCCTGGTGCTTGGCGACGTAGCCGGCGAGGAGGCCGAAAGTCTCGCCGTCTAGCAGGTCACGCGGGCCCTTGGCGGCCTTGTCGACCTCGGCCGCCCTTGCGGTGGTGGTGACGGTCATGTGCACCTCCGGCGCGCTGCGGATTGGCCGGGACCCCGAGTGCGCGCCATCTGCTCGGGGTCTCGGTATGGCGGGGCGGGCTACCGCGCCAGAGGAGGCCCGCCCCGCCGTCTGGGTGC
>JADGHC010000464.1 GCA_019689655.1 Microbispora sp. | reverse complement strand
TATACGCCCCCGCTCGCTCGCGGCGTGCGGCTCCGGAGGCACGACGGGCGGTTCCGCGGCAGGCACGGGGGCGGGCGGGGGAAAGATCGCGGTCGATCTGCCCCGCGCCGACACCGACTTCTGGAACTCCTACGCGAAGTACGTGCCGCAGCAGGCCAAGGAGCTCGGCGCCGACCTGATGCCCATGACCAACTCGCAAAACGACGTGGCCAAGCTGGTGGCCAACGTCCAGGCCCTGGTGAGCCAGGGGGCCAAGGCCGTGGTCATGGCGCCGCAGGACACCGGGGCCATCGCGAGCACGCTGCAGCAGCTCGCCGCCAAGAAGATCCCCGTGGTGTCGGTGGACACCCGGCCCGACAAGGGCGAGACGTACATGGTGGTCCGCACCGACAACCGGCTGTACGGCACGGAAGCGTGCAAGTTCCTCGGGGAGAAGCTCGGCGGCAAGGGCAAGGTCATCGAGTTCCAGGGCTCGCTGTCGTCGGTCAACGGCCGCGACCGCTCCGAGGCGTTCGCCGAGTGCATGAAGACGAACTATCCCGGCATCCAGGTGTTCGCCGAGCCCACCGAGTGGGAGGGGCCGAAGGCGGCGGCCGCGCTGCAGACCCGGCTGACCCAGCACCCCGACATCAAGGGCATCTACATGCAGGCCGGTGGCGCCTTCCTCGCCCCGACCCTGCAGGTGCTCAAGAGCAAGGGCCTGCTGGTGGGCCCGGACGACCCCAAGCACATCTTCATCGTGTCCAACGACGGCATCCCGCAGGAGCTGCAGGCGATCCGCGACGGCTACATCGACGCGACGCTCTCCCAGCCCGCCGACCTGTACGCGAAGTACGGCGTCTACTACGCCAAGGCCGCCATCGAGGGCAAGACCTTCTCGCCCGGCCCGACCGACCACGACAGCACGATCGTGGACGTGGGCGGCGGACGCCTGGAAGACCAGTTCAAGGCGCCGCTGGTCACCAAGGACAACGTCGACGACCCCGCGCTGTGGGGCAATCAGGTCGGCAAGTGACGGTGTGCCGCGCGGAGTCAGGAATGAGCATCGCGGTAGAGGCCCGGAACGTCACCAAGCGATTCGGCCCCACGGTCGCGCTCGACGGCGTGGGCATCTCCATCGCCGAGGGGGAGACGCACGCGCTGGTCGGCAGGAACGGGGCCGGCAAGTCGACGCTCGTGTCGATTCTGACCGGCCTGCAACGCCCGGACGAGGGCGAGGTGCGGTTCGGCGGGGAGCCCGCCCCGCCGATCGCCGACCGGGACGCCTGGCGGCGCAGGGTCGCCTGCGTCTACCAGAAGTCCACCATCATCCCCACCCTGACCGTGGCGGAGAACCTGTTTCTCAACCGCCAGTCGGGCCGGGGGCCGATCCGGTGGAAGAACCTGCGCGACCGGGCGAACGAGCTGCTCGCGCAGTACGGCCTCGACGTGGACGCCCGGCTGGTGGCGGGAGAGCTGTCGGTCGAGCAGCGGCAGCTCGTGGAGATCGCCAGAGCGCTGTCGTTCGGGGCCCGGTTCATCATCCTCGACGAGCCCACGGCGCAGCTCGACGGCCCGGCCATCAAGCGGCTGTTCGAGCGGATGCGGGCGCTGCGCGAGCAGGGCGTCACCATGCTGTTCATCTCCCACCACCTCGACGAGGTGTACGAGATCTGCCAGACCGTCACGGTCTACCGCGACGCCAGGCACGTGCTGTCCGCCCCCGTCGCCGACCTGCCGCACGACGAGCTGGTCGCCGCGATGACCGGCGAGGCCGCCGCCTCCTACCGATCGCGTGACCGTACGCCGGACCCGGCCGCGCCGGTCGTGCTGCAGGCCACGGGACTCGGCCTGCAGGGGCGATACCGGGAGGTGAACCTGTCGGTGCGCGCCGGTGAGATCGTCGGGCTCGCCGGCTCGGGCGGCAGCGGAAAAGTGAGCCTGGCCGAAACGCTCGTCGGACTGCGCAAGGCCGACACCGGGACGGTGACCGTGAACGGCAGCGTCCCCCGGCCCGGTGACGTGACCGCCGCGCTGCGCGCCGGCCTGGGGTTCGTGCCGCGCGACCGTCACCACGAGGGCTTCGTGCCGCTGCTGTCGATCGCCGAGAACGCGACCTTCCCCATCGCGCACAAGCTCGGCCGGTTCGGCGTCGTCTCCCCGGCGAAGCGGCGGGCGAAGGCGAAACGGCTGATCGAAGACCTGGCGATCAAGGCGTCCGGGCCCGAGCAGGCGGTCGGGGAGCTGTCCGGCGGCAACGCGCAGAAGGCGGTCATGGCGCGGGCGCTCGCCGACGACCCGAAGGCCCTGGTGGTGATCAACCCGACCGTCGGGGTCGACGTGAAGTCGAAGCAGGTCCTGCTGACCGCCGTGGAGGACGCCGTCGACCGCGGCGCCGGCGCCGTCCTCGTCTCCGACGAGCTGGAGGACCTGCGGATCTGTGACCGCGTGCTGGTGATGTTCCATGGCCGGGTCGTGAAGGAGTTGCCACGGGGCTGGGCCGAGGCCGAGCTGGTGGCCGTGATGGAAGGTGTCGGCAACTGATGACCCCCTCGACGAGCGCTGTGACGTCCGCGCCGATGCTTCGGCTGGCCAGATTCCGCGATCTGGCGCTGCTTCCGGCCATCGCGCTGCTGGTGCTGGTTGGGGCGCTGATCGACTCGGCCTTCCTCAGCGCGGACAACATCATCAACGTGCTCCAGCAGCAGACCGAGCTGTCGCTGCTGGTGCTCGCCGAGTCGATCATTTTGATCGCCGGCAAGTTCGACCTGTCCCTGGAGTCCACCGTCGGCCTCGCCCCGGCCCTCGCCGTGGGGCTGGTGATCCCCGCGGCCTCCAACGGCCTGGGCACCGAGCTGCCCGGCTGGACCGCGATCCCGCTCTGCCTGCTGATCGGCGCCCTGGTGGGCGCGTTCAACGGCCTGCTGATCGTACGGTTCAAACTGTCGGCGTTCATCGTCACGCTCGGCATGCTCATCGTGCTGCGCGGGCTGCAGATCGGCTTCACCGGCGGGCAGAACCTGTTCGAGCTGCCCGAGTCGTTCCTCTACCTCGGCAACGCCCGCTGGCTGGGCCTGCCCGCCTCGATCTGGATCTGCGGCGTGCTGTTCGCGGCCGGCATCGTCGTGCTGGGCTACTTCCGGCACGGGCGGTCGATCTACGCCATCGGCGGCAACATCGACGCCGCCCGCGCCGCGGGCATCAGGACCGACCAGGTGGTGTGGACGGTGTTCGTGCTCGGCGGCCTGCTCGCCGCGCTGGCCGGCCTGCTGATGACCGGACGGCTCGGCTCGGTCGCGGCCGACCAGGGAAACGGCATGATCTTCACGGTGTTCGCCGCCGCCGTCATCGGCGGGGTGAGCATGGATGGCGGCAAGGGCACGTTGTTCGGCGCCCTGTGCGGTGTGCTCGTTCTCGGGCTGATCAACAACATCCTTACCCTGGCCGGCGTGTCCGCACAGTGGATCCAGGCCATCTACGGGGCGATCATCCTGCTCGCCCTCATCATGGCCCGGCTCACCAGCGGCAAGGCCCAGGACTGACCGTACGGCGAGGGCGGCACGGTTCGACCCCCATGCCGTTTGATCTCCGTGCCGCCCTCGCCCTTCGCGCTTTTGCGTGTTCGCTTCGTCGCGATCAAGCGAGCCTCATCTCTCTCCGGAGCGCTGTTTTCAGCTGCGGGCCCTCCCCGCGCCGGGCCGTTGTCACGCACTCCCCGCGCCGATTCCGTTCCGCTTTCGCGCCATGCTCCGCGTCATGTCGCGTTGCCGTTGATGGTCACGCCGTCTGGGGCGCCGGCTTCGCTCGCGTCTAAAGCGTGCGGCGCAGCCACTCCTCGACACCCGCCACATGGACCGTGGCCCATGCCCTGGCCACCTCCGGCCTGCGCGCCGCGATCGCGTCATAGATCATCACATGTTGCTTACGGGTGTCGGCGAGCGCGCCCTCCTGGGTGAGGCCTCGCCACACCCGGGCCCGCGTCGTCGGTCCGGAGAGGCTGTCGATCAGCGAGCTGAGCACCGGGTTGCCCGACCCGGCGGCGATGTGCTGGTGGAACCGCAGGTCGTTGGCGACCAGCTCCTCCACGCTCGGGTCGTCGGGCAGCGCGTCGAGGATGGCGCGCAGCTCTTTGACGTCGTCATCCGGCATGTTGATCGCGGCCATCGCCGTGGCCGCCGGCTCCAGGACGCGCCGCACCTCAAGGAACTGCAGCACGGTGTCGTCGCGGTGAAAGTCCACGACGAACGACATCGCTTCGAGGAGCAGGTGGGGCTGGAGGCTGGTGACGTATGTGCCGTCGCCTTGCCGTACGTCCAGCACGTTGATCAAGGCGAGGGCACGGACCGCCTCCCTGAGGGAGTTGCGGGACAGGCCCAGCCGTTCGGCCAGGTCGGCCTCCTTCGGCAGCCGGTCACCGGGAGCGAGCTCACCCGACGTGATCATCTGCTTGATCTTGTCGATCGCCGCGTCCGTGACCGTCACGGAGCCACCTCCACTGTTTCCTCGCGAACGAGGCCGCATACATCGGATGTCTAGCAGTGTAGAGGAGCGAGATCGAGGGGCGGTGCACTGCGTCGCGAACGGCGGGAGACATGGGTTGGACGAAACGGCAACACTACCTCGTTTTCCCAGGCCAAGGCCATGAATCCCGCCCGGTCGGACGCGGTGCCGGCCGACGTTGTGAAGATCACGACCGCCGGATTCGGCACCCAACTTACATGGGAGCACTGACCGTTAGGACGGGCGCTTGGAAGCGCGGTCGTCTGGGTCGTGCACATCGCCCCAGGCCGTCTGGTCCCACGCCCGCCACCCCTGCCGCCTGGTCGTGTGCCGCCCTGGCGCCTGGCCCTCTGGTCCGCTCCTCTGCCCTGTGGTTCATCGCCGCCTCGCGCCGCCGAGGCGGTGGTAGGTGAAGGCCCAGCGGTCTTTGCCGACTTTGCGGCGGGTGTAGCGCTCGGGGTGCCGGTAGCGGTCGCGGTTGTGGAACTGGCAGGCCGGCCCTAGCAGCTTCAGATCGGTCAGGCCGCCGCTGCTCCAGTTGTCGGCGTGGTCGATCTGGCACATGGTGGCGGGCAGGGGGCAGCCGTCGACCCAGCAGGTG
>JADGHC010000463.1 GCA_019689655.1 Microbispora sp. | reverse complement strand
GCGCCGGGGCCGCCGCGGCCGTGCTCGGCGGCGTGGTGGTGGTCGCGTTCCGCGCTCCCGCGCCGGTGATCGCCGGGTTCGCGCTCTTCGGCGCCGGCCTCGCCACCGTCATACCGACGGTGTTCGCGGCGGCGGGCAAGGTCGCGCGTACGCCCGCCGAGGGCGTCGCGGGAGTGGCGACGATCACCTGGCTGTCGGGGTTCGTTGCCCCTCCCGTCACCGGCTGGCTGGCCGGCGCGGTCGCCTTCCCGATCACGTTCGCCCTGGTGACCGGGATGGTCGCGGCGATGATCTGGCCGGCGCGCGCACTGCGCCCGCGCGGCGCCGCGGCGTACCCGTACCGCTCGCCGAGGCCCGCGCGGGCTGACGGTCAGATGCCGGCGGTCTGCGGGGACATGAGGCGGCGGGCGGCCTCGGTGATCGAGCCCGACAGTGACGGGTAGACGGCGAAGGTATGCGCGAGCTGGTCCACGGTCAGGCGGTGCTGCACCGCCACCGACACGGCCAGGATCAGCTCCGACGCCCGCGGGGCGACCACCACACCGCCGAGCACGATGCCGGTGTTCGGACGGCAGAACAGCTTCACGAAACCGTCGTGGAAGCCCTGCATCTTGGCCCGCGCGTTGGTGGCCAGGGGCAGCTTGACGACGTTCGCCTCGATCTCGCCCGACTCGATCTGCCGCTGCGACACGCCCACGGCGGCGATCTCCGGGTCGGTGAAGATGTTGGCGGCGACCGTGGCCAGCCGGATCGGCTGCACGGCCTCGCCGAGCGCGTGCCAGACCGCGATCCTGCCCTGCATGGCGGCCACGGAGGCGAGCATCAGGACGCCGGTGCAGTCCCCGGCGGCGTACACGCCCGGCGCGGAGGTCCGCGACACCTTGTCGACCTCGATGAAGCCGTTGCGGTCGAGCCGTACGCCGTTGTCCTCCAGCCCGATCCCCGAGGTGTTGGGGACCATGCCGACGGTCATGAGGCAGTGGCTGCCCTCGGCGGTGCGGCCGTCCTCCAGCGTCACGACGACCCCGTCCGCGGTGCGCTTGACGGAGGCGGCGCGCGAGCGGCCCATGACGTTCATGCCACGCCGCCGGTAGACCTCCTCGAGCACCTCGGCCGCGTCGGCGTCCTCGTTGGGCATCATCCGGTCCCGCGAGGAGACCAGCGTGACCTCCGACCCGAGCGACCGGTACGCCCCGGCGAACTCGGCGCCGGTGACGCCCGAGCCGACCACGATCAGGTGCTCGGGCAGCTCCTTCAGGTCGTACAGCTGCCGCCAGCTGAGGATGCGTTCGCCGTCGGGCTCGGCGCCGGGCAGCACCCGCGGGTGGGCGCCGGTCGCCACGATGACGACGTCGGCGCGGATCGTGCGGTCCCCCGCGCGTACCACCTGGGGATCGACCAGACGGCCCCGGGCGCGGATGACCTCGACACCCTCGGCGGCCAGCCGGGCCGCGATGTCGTGCGACTGCGCCAGCGCGAGTTCCTTGACGCGCTTGTTCACCTCGGCGATGTCCACGGCGACACCGCCGGCGTCGTGGTCGGGACCGCCATCGAAGCGGACTCCCAAGGACGGCGCGTCGAGCAGCGCCTGCTTACGGACGGAGGAGGCGATCAGGGTCTTGGACGGCACGCAGTCGGTGAGCACGCACGCCCCGCCGGGTCCCTCTTCCTCCACCACCGTGACTTGGGCGCCCAGTTGCGCGGCGACCAGGGCCGCCTCGTATCCGCCGGGGCCACCGCCGATGATCACGATCCTCGTCACATGCTCCATTGTCCCGCATCCTGGTCACGTATTCCCGGCGAGGGTCGCATAACGGGTCAACTCTGCGTATTTCTGTCATCGCGCCCCAGTGCGCGCGCTACCCGTTCAACTTTGCGGATCTTGGATTAGGCTTGTGTGCCGTGCCTGTTTATGCGGCCTACGGCAGCAACATGGACCCCAAGCAGATGGCGGAGTGGGCACCCCACTCGCCCATGCGAGGAACGGGCTGGCTCCCTGGCTGGCGGCTCACCTTCGGCGGCGAGGACGTCAGCTGGGAGGGCGCTCTCGCCACGATAGTCGAGGACGCCGACGAGCAGGTATTCGTCGTCCTGTACGACGTGCCCGAGTGGGACGAGGCGTCCCTCGACCGCTGGATGGGCACCGACCTCGGCCTCTACCGCAAGATCCGGGTGCGCGTCGCCACCCTGGAGGGCGACGTGCTCGCCTGGTCGTACGTACTGGACTCCTACGAGGGCGGACTGCCGTCGGCACGGTATATCGGCATCCTGGCGGACGCCGCGGAGAAGGCGGGCGCGCCCGACGACTACGTCGCGTGGCTGCGCACCCGTCCCTGCAAGAAGCTCGGCGACTGACACGGACCCGGCTGGTTATCCGCCGGGTTCATACCCTTCTGTACCCTCAGCAAAGTGACCCCATATGACCTGGCGGCCGAGGCCGCGACCACGCTGAGGAACCTGACCGGCATCCCTTCCTTCGACGTCGCCCTCGTCATGGGCTCGGGCTGGGTCCCGGCCGCGGACGCGATCGGCGAGACGGTCGCCGAGTTCCCGGTGACGAAACTGCCCGGATTCTCCCCTCCCGCGGTTGCCGGTCACGCGGGCGTCCTGCGCGCCGTACGCACGGCCGGCCGGCTCAACGCCCTGATCTTCCTGGGCCGTACGCACCTGTACGAGGGCCGCGGGGTGGAGCCGGTGGTCCACGGGGTGCGCACGGCCACCGCGGCCGGGGTGCGCACGGTGGTGCTGACCAACGCCGCGGGCGGGCTGCGCCCGGAGACCCAGAAGGTCGGCGACCCGGTCCTGATCAGCGACCACATCAACCTCACCGGCAGCAACCCCATCACCGGCGCGCGGTTCGTCGACCTCACCGAGGTCTACTCCAAGCGCCTGCGCGACCTCGCCCGCGCGGTCGACCCCACGCTGACCGAAGGCGTCTACGTGGCCTTCCGCGGCCCGACGTACGAGACGCCCGCGGAGATCCGGATGCTGCGCACGCTCGGCGGCGACCTGGTGGGCATGTCCACGGTGCTGGAGGCGATCGCCGCCCGGGAGGCCGGAGCCGAGGTGCTCGGGATCTCCCTGGTCACCAACCCCGGCGCGGGTCTGGTGGGCGAGCCGCTCAACCACGAGGAGGTCCTGGAGGTCGGCCGGGCCACGGCCGCCCGCATGGGCGTCCTGCTCGCCCAGGTCGTCGACAAGCTATAGGGGGGTGTCCGTGAGCGATCTCGTACGGCTCGCCGAACAGTGGCGTGACCAGGACCCCGACCCCGAGACACGGGCCGAGATCGACGCGATCCTGGAACGCGGCGACCAGGCCGCGCTCGAGGCCCGCTTCGGCGCGAAGCTGGAGTTCGGTACGGCGGGCCTGCGCGGCGCGCTGGGGGCCGGGCCGAACCGGATGAACCGGGTCACCGTGATGCGGGCGGCGGCCGGCCTGGCCCGGGTCCTCGGGCCGGGACGCCATGTGGTGATCGGCTACGACGCGCGGCACAAGTCCGACGTGTTCGCCGCCGACACGGCCCGCGTGCTGACCGGGGCGGGCCTGCGCGTTTCGATCATGGCCGGCAAATGGCCCACGCCGGTGCTGGCGTTCGCGGTACGCCACCTGGGCGCGGACGCGGGCGTCATGGTCACCGCCTCGCACAACCCGCCCCAGGACAACGGCTACAAGGTCTACTGGGGCGACGGCGCGCAGATCGTGCCGCCGATCGACCGGGAGATCTCCGCCGCCATCGACGCGGTCGGCCGGGTCGACGCGCTGCCGCTGGGCGACGACTGGCAGACCCTCGGCCACGACGACATCGTCCTGCCGTACCTGCGGGCGGTGACCGCGCTACCGCTCGGCGACGCCCGCGACATCGCGATCGCGTACACACCGCTGCACGGCGTCGGCGGCGCGACCGTGTCCGAGGCGTTCCGCATGGCGGGCTTCGCGGCGCCGGTCATGGTGAGCCGGCAGGCGATGCCCGACCCGGACTTCCCCACCGTGGCGTTCCCCAATCCGGAGGAGCCGGGCGCCATGGACCTCGCGCTCGAACTCGCCGCCGCGACCCGGGCCGACCTGGTGATCGCCAACGACCCCGACGCGGACCGGTGCGCCGTCGGCGCCCCGCTGCCGGACGGCGGCTACCGCATGCTGACCGGCGACGAGGTCGGCGGGCTGCTGGCCGAGCACGTGCTGCGGCACACCTCGGGAGCCGACCGGCTGGTCGCCACCTCGATCGTGTCGTCGTCGCTGCTCGCCAAGATCGCCGCCGATCACGGCGTACGGCATGCCGAGACCCTGACCGGCTTCAAGTGGATCATGAAGTCGGGACCGGGGCTGGTCTTCGGCTACGAGGAGGCGCTGGGCTACAGCATCGGCTCCGACGCCGGTCTGCCGGTCCACGACAAGGACGGCGTCGGCGCCGCCCTCGTCGTCGCCGGGCTGGCCGCCGCGGCCAAGCGGGACGGCAGGTCGCTGCTCGACCTGCTGGACGACCAGGCCCGCCGGTACGGCCTGCACGCGACCGCGCAGCTTTCGGTCCGGGTCGAGGACCTGTCGCTGATCACGAAGGCCATCGAGAACCTGCGCGCCACTCCGCCGGTGCGGCTGGCGGGCCGTACGGTGGAGTCGGCCGAGGACCTGTCCCTGGGGGTGGCGGGGCTGCCGCCGACCGAGGGCCTGCGCTACCGCCTGTCCGGCGGCGCCCGGATCGTCGTCCGGCCCAGCGGCACCGAGCCGAAGCTCAAGTGCTACCTGGAGGTCGTGGTGCCGGTCGAGGGCGACGACGTCGCGCCCGCCCGGGCCCGGGCCGCGCAGGACCTGGAGGACCTGAAGAAGGACCTCGCGGTCGCCCTCGGCCTCTGATCGCCGGCACGCGGAATCGCGGCCACCCCGGACGAGCCGGACGACGGCCCCGGTGTGGCCGCGATCATCCCCGCCGGGGCCGGCGGAAGCCTCTTCGCCCACCGGCCACGCCGCACCGGATCAAAGGCGCCGCACCCGGTCCAGAAGCCGGTTGATTGACGCGCTCCCCGGCCTGAAGACCGGGGATTCAGCCCGTGCCGCGCGTGCGGCACCTCTGTGGCTTCCTGTTTC
>JADGHC010000462.1 GCA_019689655.1 Microbispora sp. | reverse complement strand
GTCCGGCACGGCGCCGGGACCGGAGCCGGGGCCGCTGTCCGGCACGGCATCGGGCACCGCGCCGGGTACGGCGATGGGTGCGGCATTGAGGGCCACGGCGGGGACGGCGCCGGGGCTGCTGCTGGCCACCGGGCAGATGCTGCCGGTCTCCAGCGTGCACCGCCTGGCCCGCACCTCCACCCTCATCCGCCTCGTCATGGACACCGACGGGCAAGTGCTCGACATGGGCCGCAAAGTCCGCCTCGCCACCCCGGCCCAGCGCAGGGCGATCTTCGCCCGATACGCCACCTGCTGGGTCGACGGCTGCCCCCTGCCCGCCACCATGTGCCAGATCGACCACGCCGACAACTGGAGCAGCGGAGGACTCACGAACCTGAAACTGCTGGGGCCGGCCTGCCAGTTCCACAACCGCGACCGCTACCGGCACCCCGAGCGCTACACCCGCCGCAAAGTCGGCAAAGACCGCTGGGCCTTCACCTACCACCGCCTCGGCACAGCCCGGCGGCAATGAACCACGGGCAAGGGGGCGGCGCACACGACCAGACGGACCACGGCGGCACACGACCCCGACGTCGGCGACGGTGAGAACCGTGGTCAGGAGGGTTAGCGCGCGCGACCAGAGGACCAGGCGGCCGAGGCGGCGCACGCAGAACGGTCGGAGGCGGCCCACGACCCAGACGACCGGCGGAAGTGACGGTGAGAACCGCGGGGAGGAGAATGGCGCGCGGCCCAGACCACCGGAGGCAGCACCACGATCAGACGGCGGGACGGCTCACATGAGGAGGTGACCGTAGGAGGAGCGCGTGATCACGGCGCGTCTGACGGGGCCAGGGTGGCTCGCGTGTCCAGGCGGCCGGAGGTGGCGGCCGCAGGCCCGCAGTACTGCGCGGTGGTGGCCTGACGCCCGGCCTCGGCGCCGAAGAGCGCTGATCACGATGCCTGCCGCAGCGAGAATCGAGCGGCCCGCAGCAGCGCGGCCCCGGCGAGATAGACCGGGAGCATCGGCGCGGGCAGGTCCTTGGATCCGGTGAGCGCCGCGCCGAGCAGACCCGCGACGACCAGGGCGGCACCTGCCAGGGTCGCGGCCGCCGTCCAGGCTCCGGCTCTCCCGGCCGGCCGCGCCGGGCGGGACCCTGCAGACACCCGTCCCTCAAACCCGCGCCCGGCAGTCCGGCGCACGGCAAACGGGCGCCTTTCGAAGCGGGCGAACACGGCGACGAGGGCCGCGAGCGTCGCCGTCAGGAACGCGAGCCAGGGCACACGCAGGAGCAGCCACGCGGCCGACCCCGGCGGCGGCTGCGGCAGGAGGCCGGTGACGTAGAGGGCGGGTACGGCGATCACGACCGCGGTCATGTGCCAGAGGAACAGCGTCATGATCACGGAGTTGGCCGCGACGACGGCCGTCCACGGACGCGTACGGCGCAGCATGCGCCCGCCTTGCTCGTGCAGCAGCAGGGCGATCCCCGTCTGCGCGGCCGCCAGGGCGAGCAGCGCGAGCGTCGGCGGCGAGGTGTTCTGCAGGCGGCCGCCGGGATCGGCCACCATGCTGACCGGGTACGGCCCGGGGATGGTGAGCAGCACGAGCGCCACCAGGCCGCCCGCGGCCAGCGGAACGGCCACGCGCGGACGGGCGGGCAGGACACCCTCCCGCCAGGCGATGCCGAGTTGGTAGACCGCCGCCCAGGCCAGCAGGTAGCTGGGGGCGGCGAGCACGGCCGGGCCGTCGAGCAGCCGCGCCGCGTCGCCGAACGCCACCGCCACCGCGAACACGGCCGGCACCGCGAGCCCCGCCCTGCGGTGCAGCGCGAGCAGGACCGGGGTGAGCAGCACGACCGTGACGTACGCCACGAGGAACCACAGCGGCAGGCAGGCGAGCCAGACCGCCAGGGTCACGGTGGCGCGGTCGGCCCCCAGGAGCAGCGCGAGCACGGCCGCACCGCCCAGCGTGAGCACGAACGCCGTCGTCGGGCGGATCAGCCGCTCGGTGCGGCACAGGAACCACCCGATGGCATCGCCGCCCCGGCGCCGGTAGGAACCGAGCGACGCGGCCCCCGCGAAGCCGCCCACCAGGAAGAACACCGGCATGACCTGGAACAGCCAGGTCAGCGGCCGGGCCCAGGGGACGAAGGCGAGGACCGTGTCGCCGCCGATGCGCTCGCCGTACGTCACTACGACGGCCAGCCAGTGGCCGAGCACCACCAGCACGATCGCGACGGCGCGCAGCAGGTCGATGTGACGGTCGCGTCCGGGTGGCGTGCGCTCCGCCGTACGCCGCAGTGTCGTGGTCATCTAGTCGCTCTGATGCTGCGGCTCGCTGATCTCCTTGACGACCGGGGTGAGCATGTCGGCGGTGAGCTGGTGCATCTGGAGGAGCAGGTCGTCGACCGTCAGCATGCCGACCACGCCGCCTTCGGCGGCCACGGGCAGCCGTCGGAAGGAGTGATGGCGGAAGGTGTCGAAGGCCACCTCGACCTCGTCCTCCGCCCGCACCATCACCGGGTGCTCGGACATCACCCGGCTGACGGGCGTGTCCCCGCTCCCGTCTTGGGCGAGCACGCGTATGGCGAGGTCCCGGTCGGTCACGACGCCCATGACGTCCTGTCCTTCCGCGACGACGACACAGCCGACGCCCGAGTAGTCCATATGCCGCGCGACGTCCCGCACCGGCGTGATCGGCGGGACGACAACCACCGGCGAGGACATGACATCTCTGATCTTCATGGCCGGCCCTCTCCCCCATACGGAAGTCCGCCCCGCTTGTGACTTAATGCCCTATTTATCCATCTAAGTCCGAATAAACGTGGAGGAGGAGGTGGTCCCCGATGATCACGCTGAGCATCGTCAAGGCCGACACAGGGGGGTTCGTCGGCCATTCCGCCGTCCATCCCCGGCTGCTGGCCGAGGCCAGGCGGGAGATCGAGCGGGCCAAGTCCTCCGGGCTCCTCATCGACGGCCACACGGAGAGCTGCGGCGACGACATCTCGCTCATCATGACCCACACGTACGGCCCGGAGGCGGGGCTGATCCACTCGTTCGCCTGGGACACCTTCCAGGCGACGACCCATCTGGCCAAGGAACTCGGCCTGTACGGCGCCGGCCAGGACCTGCTGTCGGACGCGTTCTCCGGCAACCTGCGCGGGATGGGCCCGGGCTACGCGGAGCTGGAGTTCGAGGAGCGGCCGTCGGAGCCGGTGCTGTGCTTCCTGGCGGACAAGACCGAGCCGGGCGCGTGGAACTTCCCGCTGTACAAGATGTTCGCCGATCCGTTCAACACCGCCGGCTTGGTGATCGACGAGAAGATGCACGCCGGGTTCGCGTTCGAGGTGTACGACCTCCACGAAAACCGGCGCATCGTCTTCGACTGCCCCGCCGACCTGTACGACATGCTGATGTACATCGGCGCCCCGGCCCGTTACGTGATCCACAGCGTCCATGCCAAGACGCTGAACGTGCCCGCGGCGGCGACCAGCACTCAGCGGCTGTCGCTGATCGCCGGGAAGTACGTCGGCAAGGACGACCCCGTCATGATCGTGCGCTGCCAGTCGGGCCTGCCCGCGGTGGGCGAGGCGCTCGAGCCGTTCGCCTTCCCCTACACGGTGGCGGGGTGCATGCGCGGCTCGCACCACGCGCCGTTGATGCCGGTGGCCCTCGGGCAGGCGCACCCGTCGCGGTTCGACGGGCCGCCGCGGGTGGTCGCGCTCGGCTTCCAGATCAAGGACGGCAAGCTGATCGGCCCGCGTGACATGTTCGACGACCCGGCCTTCGACGGGGCCCGCCGGCAGGCGGTCGAGGCGATGGACTATCTGCGCCGTCACGGTCCGTTCGAGCCGCACCGGCTGCCGCTCGAGGACCTGGAGTACACCACCATGACCACCCTCACCAAGCGCCTGGCGCACCGGTGGACCCCGATGACGACCGAGGTCGCGACCCCGGCGGGTGTCCGATGAGAGCGGCGGTGGGTGACCGCCTGATCGTCGAGAGCATCCACAGCGGCGGGACGGGCCGCATCGGGATCGTGGTGGCGCTCTACCACACCGACGGCTCGCCGCCCTACCACGTGCGCTGGCTCGACGAGGAGCGGGAGACGGTGTGCTTCTACCCCGGTCCGGACGCACGGATCGAGCACCGCTGGGAGCGGATGCCGGAGAGCCCGTGACTCAAGTCACTCGGCGGCCTGCCTGAGGCACTCGACCACGTCCTCGTCGCTCGTCTGGCTGAAGTCCTCATACCAGGCGCCGATCGCGTAGAAGTGGTCGGGCGTCTCCAGGCAGACGACCTCGTCGGCGTCCCTGCGCAGGCTCGCGATCGTCTCGGGGGCGCCGACCGGCACCGCGAGCACCACGCGGGCGGCTCCCTGCGCGCGGGCCACCTGGCAGGCGGCGCGGGCCGTCCCGCCCGTCGCGATCCCGTCGTCCACGATGATCACGGTACGGCCGGCCAAGTCCACCGGTTTGCGGTCGCCCCGGAAACGGCGGGCGCGGCGTTCCAGTTCGGCCCGCTCGGCCCGCTCCACCGCGGCCATCTCCTCGCGCGTGACGTTGGCGAGCCGTACGACGTCGGGGTTGACCACCCGCACCCCACCCTCGCCGATGGCGCCGAAGCCCAGCTCCGGCTGGTACGGCACGCCCAGCTTGCGTACGACGATCACGTCCAGGGGGGCGCCGAGGGCCCGGGCCACCTGGAAGGCCACGGGCACGCCTCCCCGCGGCAGCCCGAGGACGACCGCGTCCTCCATGCCCTGCAGTCCGCGTAACCGCTCGCCCAGGCGCCGCCCGGCGTCACGACGATCGACGAACACGACAGTCACCCCTGTCTTTCACCGTCGGCCTCCGCCGCCGTTCCACGGTAGGGCCGAAGGACCCGGGGAAGACTTGAGGCATGTCCCTTCCCGGAGAGATCGACGAGCTGAGGGCGAGGCTCGACACGGCGGAACGGCAGGTGCGCGTGCTCGCCGAGGCCGTCCGGGTGCTCGCGGGCGGCCTGGAGGGCGGGCCGCTGGAGGAGGCGGGACGGGCCCGCCCCGACCACGCCGCCCGGCTCGCCCACGAACTGCTGCTCGCCGCCGGTCTGACCCGGTCGGAGGAGACGCCGGAGGAGACGCC
>JADGHC010000461.1 GCA_019689655.1 Microbispora sp. | reverse complement strand
ACGGTCCAGCCGTTGATCGGCGCATTGCCCGCGCGCACCGTGACCTCACCCTGCCAGCCGCCGGCCCACGAGTTGACCACCCGCATCGTCGCCGAGCACGCGCCGGTCGCCCCGCCGGACGGCGAGGGACTCGGGCTGGGCGACGGGCTCGGGCCGGCGCTCGGCGACGCGGTGGGCGACGGGCTCGGGCTCGGCGACGTGACCGGACCGCCCCACGCCGACGTCGAGTCCAGCCACGCCGCACGGCTCAGCATCCAGTTGCGCAGGTAGTCCACCTGCCCCTGCCAGGTGGACGTGGTCGGGGTGTTGAAGAAGCCGATGGTCCGCTGCGTGAGGTTCGGCCAGCGCTGGAAGTTGCGCTGCGCCGCGTTGGTCAGCGGCGCGGCGAGGGTGTTGATCCTGCTCTGCAGCGCGGCGTCGGACAGCACGCCGCGGCGCAGCTCCTGCCAGCGCGCCTTGAGCTGGTTGACGAAGGCGGGGTCGCGCAGGAGCTGGGTGAACCAGTCGTTGGCGAGCGGCTGCCGGGTCTGCTGATACTGCCAGCCCGAGGTCTGGTCGTTCTGGAAGAATCCGCCCACGCCGAAGGTGAGGTCGTAGTCCCACAGCGGACCGGCGAAGATCTTGGTGTCCCGGTCCTTGTAGAAGTAGGCGCTGCGGACGTAGGCGTCCATGTTCCGGCTCAGCTCATAGATGATCATCTGGTCGATGAAGGAGTCCACGTCGATGTACGCGCGGTAGCCGGTGTTCGGGTCGGCGAAGTTCTGCGAGTGCAGCACGTTGTGGAATTCCTGGATGTAGCTTCGCAGCCATTCCTTCTGCTCCGGCTGCAGCGGCGAGGGGTCGACCACTTCCAGGTAGTTCCAGCAGGTGGCCTGCGACCCGGTGCACGGCAGCGTCGGCTCCTCCGCGGCCATCCACTCGAACTTCCAGATGTACCCGCCGGTGATCTTGGGCAGGGTGATGTCGTCCTCGTCCAGTTTCTTGAGGTCGAGACGGTTCTTGCTGTTCTTGATCGTCTCGATGAGCAGGTAGACGCCCATGTAGTCGTCGGAGCCCACCGGCCCGCCGTCGCCGTTCACGTACAGCTCCACGAACCGGTACCGGGGGACCTGCAACCCCATCTCCTTGCCGAGGTCGAAGACCAGGGCCTCACGGATCAGCGACTTGTCGGGGAACGGCCCGCGCAGCACCCAGTCGGAGTCGGCGGGCATCCCCAGCACGGGGTAGTCGGCGTCGTCGTTGTCGTTGTCCCAGAACTCCAGGCGGTACGGCGCCTTCTCGAAGGAGGCCGACGACTGTCCCCGCAGGTGGAACCCGGCACGGGTGGCGACCGCCGGAGTCGCGGCGAGCGACGTCGTCCCGCCGCTGCCCGGGTCGAAGATCATGGCGGCGGCGTCGATGTAGTCCCGGCCGGGCTTGCCCTTGCCGTACGAGTCGAGCAGGACGACCGGCAGGTCGTGGGTCGTGGTGGTGTTGCGGGCGACGTATATGGCCGTGCCGGGTTTCCCGGACGCCGTGCCGCCGACGAAGGCCTGCGCCCGCAGCTGGGTGGTACGGGTGAACTGCAGCGGCTGTCCGTTGTAAAGCGCCGACTGCGCGGTGGGCAGAGTTCCGTCGGTGGTGTAGCGGATCTGCGCGCCGCTGACCGTGGTGCTCAGCGACACCGACACCTGTCCCTGGAAGGTGCCGCTCGGCACGGAGAAGACGATGTCGCCGGTCAGGTCGCTCGCGGCGTCGGCGGCAGCGGCGGCGTCGGCGGCAGTGGCGGTGGCGGTGGCGGTGGTGGTGGTGGCGGCGCGAGCGGCCGCGCTCGTACCCGAGGCCGCTTCGGCACCTGCCGGCGAGGGGTACGCGTTCAGGAGTCCCGCGATGAGCACCGCGGCGGCCGCGGCCCGCGTGACGCGGCGGGTCGCGGCGGCGCCGGTGCCGCGGAGGGTCAGACGCATGTGGCCTCCTGTTCGGGGCGAGGAGAGATGGTCGGCTCCGGGTCCGCCGGCGACGCGGTGCCGCGGAAGTGGCGGCGCAGCGTCCGCCGCCACGGCACGTCCGGCAGGTCGGGACGGAGCGCGGCCAGACCGGTGGCGTACTTCGAGATGCGCGCGGGCCTCAGGCCGGCGCGCCACAGCATGCGGTCGACCGGGGTGGCGGCCGAGGCGCTCTTGGTCTCGACCACGGCCAGCCCGGGCAGCCGCAGCTCGCGGTCGCCGTGCCGCCACGCGAGCGCGGTGTCGACTGTGACCCGGCTCGCGATGTCCGGCAGCAGCAGCGTGGCGCGGTGATATTCGGTCACCAGGACCGGATCGAGGGAGCTCGCGGTGACCGAGCCCATCGACTCGCGGGCGAGTGCTCCGTCGACGAAGTCACGCCCGGGATCCACCGTGCCGCAGTCCTTGGGGTCGTAGGGCAGCCGGTGTTTCGTGATGCTCCCCCGCGCACCCTTGATCTTGACCTCCAGCCAGCTCTGGCCGGAGTCGAGGTAGGTGCGGGTGCGCACCTTGAAACGCCGGCGTCTGCGATAGGCCGCGCAGTGGTAGCTGACGAGCTGGGGGGTGTCGAAATACACCGACCGGTAGCGGAAAGTACGGTCGCCGTCGATGTCCAGCACCTGGGCGTACGACTCGAGCCGCTCCAGCAGGCGGGGCAGCGCCTCCGCCGGGACGAGGTACTTGCGATCCACCCTGGTCTGCAGCGAGGCCCGGTCGTTCAGCTCGCCGAGCTCGACCGGGGCCAGCCGGGCCAGGACCGGTTTGATGGGCGACCCGGTCATCGGCGGGCTCCGGCGGGGGTGGCCGTGCCGGGTTCGGCGGTCAGCGCACGGTCGGTCAGCGCGTACCGGACGTCGACCACGGTGGTCTCGTTGACCAGGTCGAGCCGCTGGACGGTCACGGCGTGCACCCGGGCATGGAGAAGTTGCTCCAGATGCGCCACGAGCGCGACGTGGTTGGTGAAGGCCGAATCGAGCACCAGAACTTGGTGCCGGTAGCGCCGGAACAGCCGCGGGTGGTCACCGAGGAACATCACCACGAGGATCAGCGCCATCAGGCCGCCGCCGAGCCATACCGAGGTGGTGCTCAGCGCGCCCAGGATGCCCATGGCGAGGGCGCAGAAATAGTAGGCGACCTCGTGCTGATCGAGTTCCGTCGAACGCAGGCGGATGATGGACAGCACGCCGAACAACGCCATCCCGAGCCCGAGCCCCGCGCCCATGTCGGTGGAGCTCAGGGCCTTCGCCACCGCGAGGACCCCGATGTTGACCCCGAGGAAGGAGACGACCAGGTCGCGTCGGCGGTGCCGGGGGAAATAGAGCCCGAAGACGAGCAACACCACTGCGCAGATGTCGATCGCGAACAGGACGAACTGTGACATCACCGTCGTTCCTTCTGAGTCGCCGCCGGGGGCAGAAGAGCACCGCCCGCTTCTTCAGATGGAGGACGAAAGTTTCGGTCGCATGAAGAAACTTTCGGAAACCCGAGCTGAACGATAGGTGAATCACGGGTGTCGCGTCAATGAAAATCCGATGCACCCTTGTTTCAGAAACGAGGGGTACTTACGCACCAACCTTTACAAAAGGCATGTACGCCGTCGTTCACCGGGAGTGAATGATGATCGCAAGAAAGGCTCGTCCGCATGAAACTTTCACGATCCCGGTGTGAAATGCGGAGAAGGTGATTACGTTACGGACGGGTCGCATCGGTTTTGGAACCGGGCCTGTGACCGAGCCCCTTGTCGATCACCGGTGGTTCGGCGGTGACGATCGGCAGCGGGATCAGCAGGCGCTTCGGTAGCCGATCCGGATGGACGGCCCGGGACGCGACCGTCCTCCCCGTGCGACCGGCGAAGGCCCGGCCACCCGGAAAGCCACGCGGGCGCAGGCCACCGGGCGCTGCACCAGGCACGCGCAGACTCCGGGCAGGGTACCGGGCCCGCACAGCCACCAGGCACGACACCAGGACCGCACAGCCCCCGAACTCGCACAAGCCCCGCGCAGGGCACCGGGACCGCGCAGACCGGCCGGACACGCGCGAAGCGCCGGGCACCCGGACCGCCACACCCGCGCAGACCACGACCACCAGGCACACCCCGCCCGGCGAGGTTCTTCAGACAGCGCACGTGACCGTCGAGCTGGGCGAACGGGTCGACGTACGGCTGCAGGAGTGCGAGAGGCGATTCAACGGCCCGGAGAACCGACCGACGCCGGGCGAGCCGGGCGGTCCCCTACGGGAGCCGCCCGGTGGCGTCTGATCTGGTGAGCGCTGCACGAGTACGGCGGCCGGACCCGCACCGGAGACTCTCGGGGGCAATGTCGGCTGGAGGCGTTCGACGGCAGGGCGCGGAGCGTCAGGTCCGTCTTCCCGGCTGACGAGTGAAAGCGCAGAGCCCGGATGACAGGTGAAGGCGCCGAGCCCGGCTGACGAGCGAGGGCGCCGAGCGGTTCGGAGAACCCTCGTCCATGTCACTACGGCCGCCGCCCTTCTCCGTCCGGCCCCGGCCCCACATACGGCCGGGAGCCGACGCCGGCGACGAAATTTTCAGCCTCCTTCGCGCACAATTCCAGGTCGCATCCGACAGACAGTGATCCACATTGTCAAGAGAAACCTTTCTTAGCAATATCGAAATTTTCGACCGGAAAAAGGAAAAGAAATCCGTTGCCGCAGGGATGCCCATGCACATGCGTCATCGGTCCCGCCTATGGTCGGCCGCGTTCGCCGCCGCCGTAGCCGCCGGGAGCGGAGCGGTCACCACTCTCACCACTCTCACCACGCTCACCACGAGCGCCGCGGACGCGCCGTCGGCTGCCGGGTCACGTAATCGGTCGCATCCCAGTGGCCGGGAGACTTCACCGCGTGCGACCAGGTCCGCCAGATCACCCAGCAGACCGGTCAACGGATCGCGTGGGACGACCCCCAGTCGCGTTCAAGGGCACGCAGCGTGAGCACCGGCCCGGCACCTTGCTCGGTGCGCAACACCGGCCCGACCACCGTCTACGCCGGCGTGTACGGCCGCAACGTGTCGACCACGCCGTTCCCCGGCTCGATCAAGCAGCACTTCTCCGGCAATCACGCCGCGATCTACGTCAGGCGCGCGACGAGGGACTACGCGGCCAACGCCGCCGACCAAATCCACGCCCCTAA
>JADGHC010000460.1 GCA_019689655.1 Microbispora sp. | reverse complement strand
GGGGGGGCGGGCGGGGCGGGGCGGGGGGGGGGGGCCCCCCCCCCCCCCCCCCCCCCCCCCCATGTCCCGGCACCCCTGCGGTCCGGCGCCGTTCGGCGCTCCCGCCGCGGGGCGCCGCAGCCCGGAAACCGCTCTCGCCGCCTCCGGGCGTTCCCGTACGTCGTTCGCCCCGGGCGGTCCCCGCCCGACATCGAGAGGAAGCCGATGGTCGTGTCTGCCACGTCCCGGCCCGGCGCGGGACGCAGACCCGCGTCTCCCGGTGGCCCTCCGGGCGGCCACAGGCGCGGAATCGCCGACCGCGTCCCCGCGCGGCTGCGCCGCCTCGCCCTGCCGTACCTGCTGATCCTGCCCGCCGTGCTGCTCGAACTGCTCGTCCATCTGGTGCCGATGCTGGTCGGCATCGGGATGAGCTTCCTGCGGCTCACCCAGTTCTTCCTGCGCAACTGGTCGGCCGCGCCCTTCGCGGGGCTGGACAACTACCGCGTCGCGGTCGACTTCGACGGCGCGGTCGGCCGTTCGCTGCTGCACTCGTTCGTCGTCACCGTCGTGTTCACCGTGCTCACCGTCGGCCTGTCGTGGCTGCTCGGCATCTGCGGCGCGGTGCTCATGCAGGGCGCGTTCCGGGGCCGGGGCGTGCTGCGCGCGCTGTTCCTGGTGCCGTACGCCCTGCCGGTCTACGCCGGGGTGATCACCTGGAGTTTCCTCCTCCAGCGCGATTCGGGGCTGGTCAACCACGTGCTCGTGGACCAGCTCCACCTGTTCGGCGAGCGGCCGTTCTGGCTCATCGGGGCGGGCAGCTTCTGGTCCCTCATCGTCGTGTGCGTGTGGCGGTCGTGGCCGTTCGCCTTCCTCGTGCTGATGGCCGGGCTGCAGAACATCCCCGGCGACCTGTACGAGGCCGCCGCGATCGACGGCGCGGGCTGGGGCCGGCGGCTGCGCGCGGTCACGCTGCCCATGCTGCGCCCCGTCAACCAGGTGCTCGTCCTGGTGCTGTTCCTGTGGACGTTCAACGACTTCAACACGCCGTACGTGCTGTTCGGCAAGTCGGCCCCGCACGAGGCGGACCTGATCTCGATCCACATCTACCAGAGCTCGTTCGTCACCTGGAACTTCGGCTCCGGCTCGGCCATGTCGGTGCTGCTCCTGCTGTTCCTGCTACTGGTGACCGCCGTGTATCTGCTGGTGACGTCCCGGAGGAGGAGCGATGCGTGACCCCCGCTGGCTGCCCTGGGCGCGACGGGCCGGCCTCGGCCTGCTCGGCCTGTTCACCCTGACGCCGCTGTACGTGATGCTGACCACGGCGATCAAGCCGCTGCAGGACGTGCAGGGGGACTTCCACTGGATCCCCACGACGATCACGCTGCGGCCGTTCGCCGACATGTGGCGGACGGTCCCGCTGGCCCGCTACTTCGCCAACAGCCTGATCGTGGCGTCCGTGGCCGCGCTGGTGTCGGTCATCATCGCGATCTTCGCGGCGTACGCCGTCAGCCGCTTCCGCTTCCCCGGCCGCCGGATCTTCTCGGTGACCGTGCTGTCGACGCAGATGTTCCCCGGCATCCTTTTCCTGCTCCCGCTGTTCATGATCTACGTGAACCTCGGGACCGCGCTCGGGGTCGAGCTGTACGCCAGCCGCACCGGCCTGGTCATCACCTATCTCACCTTCTCGCTGCCGTTCTCGATCTGGATGCTGGCCGGGTACTTCGACTCGATCCCCACGGCGCTGGACGAGGCCGCCCAGGTGGACGGCAGCGGCCCGATCGGGGCCCTGCTGCGCGTGGTCCTGCCGGCCGCCACCCCCGGTATCGTGGCCGTCGCCATCTACGCGTTCATGACGGCATGGGGGGAGGTGCTGTTCGCCTCGGTCATGACCGACGAGCCGAGCCGTACCCTCGCCGTCGGCCTGCAGGGGTACGCCACAGAGAACGACGTCTACTGGAACCAGATCATGGCGGCCTCCCTGGTCGTCAGCGTCCCCGTGGTGGCCGGGTTCCTGCTGCTGCAGCGCTACCTCGTCCAGGGCCTCACCGCGGGCGCCGTCAAGTGACCCTTCCGTGACCCATCACCCTCGAACCAAGGAGAACCAGCGAATGGAGCCGCAGCGCGGCCATGTCCCCGATGTAACCGCTTTCAAGGACTTCGTCTGGGGCGTCGCCACCTCGGCCTACCAGATCGAGGGCGCGGCCCTCGAAGACGGCAGGCTGCCCTCGATCTGGGACACCTTCTGCCGGGTGCCCGGCGCGATCGACGGCGGCGACACCGGGGACGTGGCCTGCGACCACTACCACCGGTGGCGCGAGGACGTCGGGCTGCTCGAACGCCTCGGCGTGGACGCCTACCGTTTCTCGGTGGCCTGGCCGCGCGTGGTGCCCGACGGCACCGGCCCGGTCAACCCGCGCGGGCTGGCCTTCTACGACCGCCTCGTGGACGCCCTGCTCGACGCCGGCATCCGGCCGTTCGTGACCCTCTACCACTGGGACCTGCCGCAGGCGCTGCAGGACCGCGGCGGCTGGCCCGAGCGCGACACCGCCCAGCGCTTCGCCGAGTACGCCGCCGTCGTCGCCGAACGGCTCGGCGACCGCGTCGCCGACTGGACGACGATCAACGAACCGCTGTGCTGCTCCTGGCACGGGCACCTGGAGGGCTCCATGGCGCCGGGGGTGAAGGACCTGGAGGCCGCCGTCCGCACCTCTTATCACCTCCACCTCGCCCACGGCCTGGCCACGCAGGCCGTACGGGCCGCGGCGCGGCTGACGCCGTCGATCGGGATCGTCAACAACCTCAGCCCGTGCGATCCGGCGACCGACAGCGAGGAGGACCACGCCGCGGCGCGGCGCCTCGACGGGCACGTCAACCGGTGGTGGCTCGACCCGGTCACCGGCCGCGGCTACCCCGAGGACATGATCGCGGTGTACGGCGTCGATCTGCCGATCCGGCCGGGCGACCTGGAGACGATCGCCGCCCCGCTCGACTACCTCGGCGTCAACTACTACTTCCGGCAGGTCGTGGCGGCCGACCCCGAGGGGCCCGTGCCGTACGCGCGGCAGGTGGAGGTGCCGGGGGCGACGACCACGTCGATGGGCTGGGAGGTCGACGCGACCGGCCTGGAGCGCCTGCTGGTGCGGCTCGCCCGGGAGTACGACGCGCCCCGCCTGTACGTCACCGAGAACGGGTCGGCCTGGGCCGACACCGTCGGCCCGGACGGCACGGTCGACGACCCCGAACGCCTGACGTACCTGGAGGAGCACATCGCGGCCTGCGGCCGGGCGATCGGGCAGGGGGCGCCGGTCGCGGGGTACTTCGCGTGGTCGCTGCTGGACAACTTCGAGTGGGCGTACGGATACGACAAGCGGTTCGGCCTGGTGCACGTCGACTACGAGACCCAGGCGCGGACGGTCAAGTCGAGCGGCCACCGCTACGCCGAGATCATCAAGGCGAGCAAGGCGCTGCGGGTGGCCTGAGCGGCGGGGCGCCGGTGGTCCGTCAGGCGGACTCGCGGACCACCAGCGTCGGCTGCACGATGACCGAGGTGACCTCGAAGTTCGGGTCCGCGATGTGCGCGAGCAGCAGGCGGGCCATCTCGGCGGCCATGTCCTCCATCGGCTGGCGCACGGTCGTCAGCGGCGGGCGGCAGGCGACCGCGGGGCTGTCGTCGAAACCGATCACCGCGACGTCCTCGGGCACCCGGAGCCCGAGATCGCGCAGTGCGAGCAGCGCGCCCTGCGCCATGAGGTCGTTGGCGACGAAGACGCCGTCGATGTCCGGGTGCTCCTTCATGAGCCGGTGCATGCCGGCCTCCCCGCTCGCCGGCATGAAGTCGCCCTCCACGGCCGGCACGTACGGGTGGCCGTGGCGGGCCATCGCCTCCTGGAACCCCGACAACCGGTCCTGGGCCGCGGGCACGTCGAAGGGCCCGCTGATGGTGGCCACCCGCCGGCAGCCCCGCGCCACCAGGTGGTCGGCCGCGAGCGCCGCGCCGGCCCGGTGGGCGAGATCGACGTAGCTGATCGGGATCGGCCGCGCGGGCCGCGCCCACAGCACGGCGGGCAGCCCGGCGTCGACCAGCAGCTTCGGCAGCGGGTCCTCGCCGTGCGTCGAGACGACCAGAGCGCCGTCGGCGCTGCCCTGCCGGAGGAAGGACACGACGTCGTCGCGCGTCTGCGCCGAGTCCGCCAGCATCAGCACCGGGTGGATGCCCCGGGGCCGCAGATAGCCCACCACTCCACCGGCCACCCGGCCGAAGAACGGGTCGGCGAAGACGCGGGTCTCGAACGGCTCGCCGCCCTTCGCGTCGCCCGCCCCCGACACGACCAGCGCGACCGACCCCGTACGGCGGGTGACGAGGGACCTGGCGGCCCGGTTCGGCACGTAGCCGGTCTGCGCGATGGCCCGGTGCACCGCCTCCTGGATTTCCGGCGCGACGTTGCGGATGCCGTTGATCACGCGGGAGACGGTCGCCCGGGACACTCCCGCCACCCGGGCCACGTCCTCCAGCGTGGGAGGTCCCGGCGTGTGCGGGAGATCGGTGCTCATGCAGCCATTTATAGCACGGGGTGGAGAGCGCTCTCCGATGCCGGGGCGGGCGCCCGCACGACCGGTCCCGGGCGAAACTCCGCTGCGGGGACAGCGAGTCGTGGGCATGATGAGGGCATGGCGGTCGACGATCTTCCCGGTGCCATCCGGCTTCCCGACGGCACCCGGGTGCGGGGCCGCGGCCTGCGGCGTCCCATGCCGCCCGGCGCCCTGCCCGGCTACGGCCTCTATTTGGGTGGCCGGCGGCTCAGGCGCGCGCACGAGCACGGCCTCACCTGGCCGCACGAGTGGATCGACTGGCCCGACTTCCTGCTGCCCCGCGACCGGGAGCACGCGATCGGCCGCATCCGGGCGCTGCACGCGCACGCGCGCGCCGGTCGCCGGGTCGAGGTCGCCTGCGGCGGGGGAGTCGGCCGCACCGGCACCGTGATCGCCTGCCTGGCGGTCCTGTCGGGCCTGCCCGCCGACCGGGCCGTCGCCTGGACCCGGGCCGAATATCATCCGCGGGCCGTCGAGACGCCCTGGCAGCGCCGCTGGGTGCTGCGCTTTCCCGCGTCCTGAGACGTCCGGCCCGCGCGCGGTGCTCGCCGGCATCTGCGAAGTCG
>JADGHC010000459.1 GCA_019689655.1 Microbispora sp. | reverse complement strand
CGCGCCGACACCGAGGTCGCGCCGCACGAGATCCCGTCGCCGGACCCGGACGCGTACCGGGTGGTGTCCGCAACGTACCGGGTCAGCGTGCGCCGCTGATCTTCTTCTATAGGCCCGCCAGCCGACCTTGTCCGGCCCCGTTCGCGGGGCGCACTCGTCCCGCTAGGAGGAGTAGACGTGGCTGGTTCCAGCTATGACGACCTGCAGCAGCGCAACGCGGCGCTTATCTTCAAGGCGTTGCAGGGATCGGTGTTCGTCGCGCCGGAGACGGCGCAGGCGATCACGACCCTGACCGACCCGTCCGACAGTCTGCTCGCGCCGCTGCCCGTCAGCTACGAGGACGTCGGATGGGTCAGCGATGATGGCGCGCAGTTCGGCCGTGATGTCGACGTGTCCGACATCACCGGGTGGGGCAGCGTCGAGCCGCTCCGGTCCGACATCAACTCGGACGTTACGACGCTCGCTTTCAGCATGCTGGAGACCCGCAAGACCAGCATCGGCCTGTACACCGGCGCTGACATGGGCACCGCTGTGCCCGATCCGACCAGCGGTGAGCTGTCCATCGAGAAGCCCGCCCGGCCCGGGTTCCGCTACTACCGGGTGCTGGCGCTGGCGGTGGACCAGACGAGCGCCGGTGAGTACTACGTCGCGCGATTCCTGCCGCGTGCCAGGGTGACCGACTACGACGAGCAGGCGTTCCAGAGCTCGGACGACTCGCCGGTGACGTGGTCGGTGACGATGACCGGCTACGAGGACCCCGTGCTCGGCTACTCGGAGAAGTACATCTTCGGCGGCCCCGGCTGGGCAGCGCGCCTGGCTGACATGGGCTTCGGCGGCGGCGCATCGTGAGACTCGCGGCGGCCGGATGTTGCTGGCGGGCCCCGGCCGCCGCGACCACCACCCTTGGCCCGCCACACCGTCGAACGGGAGGTGCCCGCGATGGCGGATGCGCCCGCCTACCCCGTGTACATGTCGCCGGACGGCAAGACGCAGGTTGCGGCGACGCCTCGGCGTGAGGTTGAGCTGCGGCATGCCGGTTGGGTGAAGGTGTCCGAGCCTCGCCAGACCGACAGCGTCGGCCGCCGGACCGGTCGGCGCGAGAACAACCAGTGACGCACCCGATCAGGGTGCCTAGTAGAGAAAGGCCCGCCATGTCTACGAAGAGGCGTCACACTCTGGCCCGGTACCGCAACGAGGCGGTCAAGGCGCCGTTTGAGCTGGATCTTGACGACGGTCGGACGATCACGATCCCGCAACCGACCGTGGATGAGGTGCTGGAAATCACCGGTCTGACGGACGTGCGGGCGCAGCTCAAGATCCTGGCGAAGGACCAGTTCGACGAGCTGCTTACCGCGATCGGTGACCTGCCCGCGTCGGCGCTGCAGGTCCTCATGGAGGACCTCATGCAGCACTTCGGCCTGGGGAAATAGCGCGGGTCGCCGAGCTGATCGACCGGTACGGCTCGGCGATCCGCGCAGACCTCCGCAGGTATTACGGCGTTGACCTGCTGGATTTCTTCCGCGGCGAGTTGTCGGCCGGCGCAGTCTTGGACTTCTTGGAGCACCTGCCGTCGACGTCGGCCTACCATGCCGCGCTCGCCCAGGATGAGGAACTAGCCGGGGAGCTGGTCGAGTCCGGGGACGAGCAGGCGGTGAAGCCGCGGCCGCCGGACCTGACCGAGTGGGGCCCGGATGTCCAGGTCCTGGCGGAGGTTCGGGATCTGTTGGCGTCGCTGCTGGCGGTGACGGTGAAGGCGAATGGCGGGAAGCCGCCTAAGCCGACGCCGTATCCGCGGCCGGAGACGGCGTTGCAACGCGTTAAGCGGCGAGTCCGGTTCGCCAGACATAGCGAGTTGGTACGCCGGGTGCTGCCCGGACGGTCCGAGTAGAGGGGGTGACCGGTGCCCGCTGGCGCTCAGGCCGGATCCGCGTGGATCGCCGTCCGCCCGGACCTGACGAGGTTCCACACCACCGTCAGGCGCTCCCTGCAGCAGCTGACACCGCAGATGTCGCGGATCGGCCGGGAGTGGGGCCGGGCGCTGGCCGACGGGATCGGCCGGGAGCTGCGCACCGTCGAGGTGCGGGTCGACACCGGCCGCGCGATGGCCGAGGTGACCCGGCTCGGTGAGGAGCTGGACCGGCTTGACCGGCGCCGTGTCGACGTCGAGGTGAACGTCGATACGGACCGCGGCGCGGCCGCGCTGCAGCGCGTCACCGACTCGGCCGGCCGGGCGTCCCGCGGGCTCAACCTGCTGGGCAAGGCGACTGCGGCGGCGAAACTCCCCGCGCTCGGGGTGTCTGCGCTGGGGGCGGCGGCCGGAGTGGCGCAGTTGGCGGCGCAGCTCGCGCCGGTCGCCGGGCTTGCCGCTGGCCTGCCCGCCGCGTTCGGCGCGATGGCCATCGCGTCCAACGCGCTGCGCCTGGCCGTGTCGGGAGTCGGTGAAGCGTTCGGTGCGGCGTTTGAGGACGACGCCGCCAAGTTCGAAGAGAGCCTGAAGAATCTCGCCCCGGCGGCGCAGGCGACGGCGCGGGAGCTGCGGTCACTGCGCGGTGACCTGCTCGGCATCCGCGCCGCCGCGCAGCAGGCCCTATTTGCGCCGCTGGTCGGCCAGTTGCGCGCGACCGTGCAGGTTCTCGGCGGCCCGCTGCGTGCCGGCGTCCGCGAGGTTGCGGGCGAGTTCGGTCTTGCCGGGCGCAGCGTGCTGCAGTTCGCCCAGTCCGGGCAGGCTGTGGGCGCCCTCCGGGCGCTGTTCGGCGGTGTCGCTGCCGCGCTGCGCGGTATCCAGCCCGCGATACAGCCGGTGCTCGCCGGACTCGCCGCGATGGCACAACAGGGCACCGGGTGGATCACCCGGCTCGGTGAGTCGATTGGCCGGATCGGGCAGCGGTTCGGCGAGTGGATGCAGCAGTTCGCCGCCTCGGGCGGTGTCGACAGCGCGATAGCCGGGGCGGTCACGCTGCTGCAGCAGCTCGGCACTCTGCTGACCAACATCGGCGGGATCCTCCAGTCGGTGATGCAGGCCGCCCAGTCGGCCGGCGGCGGCCTGTTCGGCGTGCTCGGCCAGCTCACCGGCCAGCTCAACGCGTTCCTCAAGACGGCGGCCGGGCAGCAGGCGTTGCGCTCGTTCTTCATGATCATGAGCGAGCTGGGGCGGGCGATCGCGCCGATCGTGCCGATCGTCGGCCAGCTCGTGGGGCAGCTTGTGTCGGCGCTGCTGCCCGTGGTCCAGGCGCTGTCGCCGCTGCTGAACGTGCTGATCCGTGCGTTCGGGCAGATTCTCGGCGCGTTGACACCGATCCTGGCGCCGCTGGGCCAGCTCATCGCGTCCCTGCTCAGCGGGCTGTTGCCGATCCTGCAGCCGATCATCCAGCTGATCGCGCAGACGGCCGCGGAGATCGGTAGCGCGCTGGTGCAGGCGCTGGTGCAGTGCATGCCTGCGCTGCAGCAGATCGTGATGGCGGTGGCGTCGCTGCTGCCTGCGCTCATGCCGCTGATCCCGACGATTGGTCAGCTGGTGATCGCGATCCTGCCGCTCGTCCCTGCCGTGGTCCAGCTCGCGGCCATGCTCGTCGGCCTGCTGGCGCCGGTGCTGAGGGTCGTGCTCACCGTGGTGGTGCAGGTCGTGAACACGATCCTGGGGTGGCTGATCCCGGTGGTCCGGCAGCTCGTATCGATCATCGTGTGGGCGGCCGGGCAGATCGGGCCTCTGTTCACGTGGCTATGGGAGCGCGCGATCGGCCCGGCGTTGCGCGGGATCGGCGCGGTCGTCACCTGGGTATGGCAGACCGTCATGCTGCCGGCGTGGCGGGGGATCCAGGCCGCCGTCCAGCGGGCGTGGTCTGTGGTGCGGCCGATCTGGCAGACCATCGCGAACGTCCTGCGCGCAGTTCTCGGGGTCGCGTTCCGCGTCCTGGGGAACGTCGTCAAGACCGTCTGGATCGGCATCCAACTGCAGATCAAGGCCGCATGGACGGTCATTAAGGTTATTTTCAACGCGATCCGCGCTGCCATCAATGGCGTGCTCGCGCCGGTGTTCCGCTGGCTGTGGAACAATGTGATCAAGCCGGTTTGGAACAGCATCAAGAATCATATTTCGACGGTCTACAACAACGGCATCAAGCCCGCGTTCGACAAGCTGCGCAGCGGCGTCAACCGTGTGCGTGACGCATTCCGCACCGCCGTCGACGGAATCCGCAAGATCTGGGACGGCCTGCGCGAGGCGACCCGGAAGCCGGTCAATTTCGTAATCGGCGTCTACAACAACGGGATCGTCCGGCTCGTCAACAAGATCGCCGAAGTTGCGGGGCTCAAGTCCCGGCTTTCGACAATCCCGAAATTTGCGCGCGGCGGCGTGCTCCCCGGGTACAAGCCGGGTGTTGATGAGCTGATCGCGGCCGTGTCGCCCGGTGAGGCGATCATGCGGCCGGAGTTCACGCGGGCGGTCGGCGAGGGGTTCATTCACCGTGCGAACGATGTGGCGCGCCGGTCCGGCGTTGAGGGTGTGCGCCGTTGGCTGACCGGCCGCGACGCCATGGGCGGCGAGGGGATGGCGTTCGCGAACGGCGGCGTCGTCCCGCGGTTCGCCGGGCATTACGCGTTCGGCGGCATTATCGGCCGCTTCGTCGACGGCGTTAAGAATTTCACCATCGGTAACGTCGGTAAAGCCGCGCGTGGCCTACTTGACAAGATCCTCGGCGGGGCGGTTCCCGGAGCCGGGATCATCCGAGATGTTGTCGCGCAGATCCCCGCGTGGATCAAAGACACGGTTCTCAAGTGGATCACGTCCAAGGTTGACAGCGGGGTGGGCGGCCCGGCCGTTCAGCGCGCTTTGCGGTTCGCTAAGGCGCAGGCCGGAAAGCCCTATATTTGGGGTGGCGTCGGGCCCGGCGGTTACGACTGCTCGGGTTTCATGTCGGCGATCACGAATGTGATCCAGGGGCGCAGTCCGTATAGCCGCCGGTTCACGACGTTCTCATTCACCGGCGCCCAGCAGGGCCCGGCGGGATTCGTCCGGAATTTGCGCAGCGGATTTGTCGTCGGCGTCACCAACGCCGGGGTCGGCCACATGGCCGGAACGCTTGGCGGCGTCAATGTCGAATCCCGCGGAAGCGCGGGTGTCGTCGTCGGCCCGCGGGCCCGCG
>JADGHC010000458.1 GCA_019689655.1 Microbispora sp. | reverse complement strand
CACGGAGCTGGATGCCGAGGGCGGCTTCACCCTGCGCAGCCGCCGCCGCCTGGCCGGGGAGGACTGGACCCTGCATGCGGAGGGCCGCGTCGCCGCCGCCCCACGCCTGCCGGATGCCAGGATGGATGCGCCCGCGGCCGGGCGCAGGCTTGGCCGGCCCGAACTGCTCGCCCTCGCCGCCGCGGCCGGGCTGGACTACGGCCCCGCCTTCCAGGCCGCCGGAGAGGTGACGGCCGATGCCGGCGCCGGCCTCGCCGAGCTGCGCCTGCGCCGGCCGGAGGCGGCGCCACCCGATGCCGGCTTCCTGCTGCATCCGGTCCGGCTGGACGGGGCGCTGCAAGGGCTGATCGGCCTGCTCGCCGAAACCCCGGCCGAGCCCGGCACCGGCCTGGTGCCGGTGCGCTTCGCCCGGCTGGTGCTGCGGCGTGGGGCCGGCCCCGCCGACCGGGCCAGCATCCGCCTGACCCATCGCGGCCAGCGCGGCGCCGCGGCCGACCTGGTGCTGCGCGATGCGGCCGGCATGCCGCTGGCGATGCTGGAGGGCTGCTGGCTGCAACGCATCCGCCTGCCGGGCCATGCCGATCCGGCCGGGGCCGCCTTCCGCCTCGACCTCCTCCCCGCCCTGCCCGGCCCGAATGCCGAGCCGCCCGACCGGATCGACCTGCCCACCGCCATCGCCGCCGCGCGGACGCGCGATGCGGCGCTGGACCTCGCCGAGCCTGCCCTGCTGCTGGAGGGCTTCTGCGCCGCCGCCGCGCATGCGGCGCTGAGCGCCGGCCCCGCCTCGGGCCCCTATGCAAGGGCACTGCTGGAGGATCTGGCGGCAGACGGGCTGGCAGCACCCGGCCCGGCCGGGCTGCGGCCGGTCCCGGCCCCCGACCTGCCGCCAGCCGTCGAGATCTGGCGCCAGGTCTTCCTCGAACAGCCCGACCTTGCCCAGGATCTCGCCTGGTTGGCCCAGGCAGCGGAACGGCTGCCGGCGGTGCTGGCGCGGGACGACGCGGCGACGGAGGCTGGCCCGGCCAGCTTCGGCCCGCCCCCTGGCTCCGCCGGCTTCGACCGGCTCGCTAGCGTGCTGGCAGAGGCGATCGCCGCCTTCGCCGCCAAATGGCCGCGCAACCGCCCACTGCGGGTGCTGGAGATCGGCGCCGGCGCCGGCCCGCTGACCGCAAGGGTCGCGGCGTCACTCGCCCGGCCGGGGCTGCGGGTGATCTACGCTGCGACTGCCCTGCCGGATTGCGGATTGCCGGCAGCGCCGCCGGGCTGTCCGGGCCTGGAATTCTCCGCCGCCACCTGGGACCCGCTAGGCGGGGAGCCGCCGCCGCTGGTTGCGGATCTGGTCATCGGCCTCGGCGCGGGGGTGCGTTCGCGGGTCGGGGCCAGCCTGCTCCCGGCGCTCCGCCATGCCCTCGCCCCCGGAGGAGCGCTGTTGCTGGCCGAGCCGCTGCCCGGCCGGGTCTGGGATTTCTGCTGCGGTCAGGATCTGGCCTGGTGGGCAGCGCCGGGCGGCGCCACGCCCCTGTCCTCCACCGCCGCCTGGAGCGCGGCCCTGGCCGCCGAGGGCTGGTCCGATCCGGTGGTGCAACCCCTCGCAGCGGCGCCCTGGCCGGCGGCGCTGGTCGCCGCCCGCCTGCCCGCCAGCGCCGCGGTCCTGGCAGCGCCGGTGCTGCGCCGCGTCGCGCTCTACGCCGATGCGGCGATGGCGGGGCTGCGTCCGGCGCTTGCCGCCGCCCTGCAGGCGCGCGGCGCCACGGTGAGCGGCGGCGACCTGGCCGAGGCCGCAACCCTGCCGCCCCACGCCCTGCGCGGGAGCCTGGTCGTCGTGCTTGCCGGCGGCCAGGAGACGGAGGAGATCGCCGGGACGCTGGCCGCCATCGCCCGCCTCGCCGCGGCGGCGGAGGGGAGTGCCGCCGGCTTCCGCCTCATCACCCGTGGCGGCCAGCAGCCGGAGGCGGCCGATGCCTCCCGGCACGATCCGGGGGCCGCGGCCTGCTTTGCCCTCGGCCGCGTGCTGGCGAACGAGCATCCGGGGCTGAAGCCGCGCCGGATCGACCTCTGCCCAAGCCTCTCGCCCGATGCGGCGGCGCGGCGGCTGGTGCCGGAACTGCTGCATGACGGCGACGGGGAGGCGGAGGTGACGCTGACCGCCACCGGCCGTCTGGTGCCGCGGCTGCGTCCCGGCCTGCCCCCCGTCGCCGGCCCGGTGGGTCCGGTGCGGCTGGCGGTACGCCAGCCGGGCCAGCTCGGCAGCCTGCATTGGGAGGCGCTGCCGCCCCTGCCCGCGCCCGGTCCAGGCGAGGTGCTGCTGCGCATCGAGGCGGCCGGGATCAATTTCCGTGACCTGATGTGGGCCCAGGGCCTGCTGCCGGAGGACATGCTGCTGCCTGGCTTCGCCGGCCCCGGCCTCGGCATGGAATGCGCCGGCATCGTCGAGGCCGTGGGCGAGGACACGCCCTTCCGCGTCGGGGACCGGGTGTTCGGCGTCGCCCCTTCCGCCCTCGCCACCCACGCGCTGACCCGCGCCGAGGCTTTGGCGCCGCTGCCGGATGGCCTGGACCCCGTGGCCGCCGCCACCGTGCCGGTCGCCTTCATGACTGCCGTGCATGCGCTGGAGGAGCTGGCGCGGATCGAGGCCGGGGAGCGGGTGCTGATCCATGGCGGCGCCGGGGCGGTGGGCCTGGCCGCCCTGCAGGTGGCACTGGCGCGCGGCGCCCGCGTCGCCATGAGCGCCGGCAGCGCCGCCAAGCGCGCCTTCCTGCGTGCCGTCGGGGCGGAGCTGGTGCTGGATTCCCGCGATCCGGGCTTCGCCGATGCGCTGCGCGCCGAATGGCCCGATGGCGTGGATGTCGTCCTGAACTCCCTGGCCGGGGAGGCGATGGAACGCTCCATGGCCCTGCTCCGGCCCTTCGGGCGCTTCCTGGAACTCGGCAAGCGGGATTTCGCGGAAAACCGGCGCGTGACGCTGCGTCCCCTGCGGCGCAATGCCACCTTCTTCGCCGTGGATGTGGATGAGCTGCCCCGTGCCCGCCCGGTCCTGGCCGCGCGGCTGCTGGCCGGCATCGCCCGGCGGCTGGCGGACGGGACCTTCCGGCCGCTGCCCGCCACCCTGCATTCGGCGGCGGAGGCCGAGGATGCCTTCCGCACCCTCCAGGCCAGCGCGCATATCGGCAAGCTCGTGCTGCGCCCGCCACCCGCCGCGGCAATGCCGGCCTGGGAGGCGCCTGCCATCGCCCAGGCGGCGCGCGGGACGGTGGTGGTGCTGGGCGGCACGCAGGGCTTCGGCCTGGCCGCGGCGCGCTGGCTGGCGGCGCAGGGGGTGCATCATATCGCGCTGGTCTCCCGTCGCGGCCCGGCGGCGCCGGGGGCGGATGCGGCGATCCGCGACCTCGCCGCGCTGGGGGCGGCGGCCAGCATCCATGCCTGCGACGCGACCGATGCCACGGCACTGGCCTCGACATTGCAGGCGATCCGCGCCGCCATGCCGCCGATCCGCGGCGTGGTCCATGCCGCGGCCATCTTCGCCGATGGCGCCGCGGCCGCTCTGGATCCCGCGCGGGCAGCACAGGTGCTGGCGGCGAAGCTGGCCGTTGCAGAGAACCTGGACCGGCTGACCACCGAGGATCCGCTGGCGCTGTTCCTGCTGTTCTCCTCCGCCACCGTCGCGGTCGGCAATCCGGGCCAGGCCGCCTATGTCGCCGCCAACGCGGCGATCGAGGCGCTGGCCCGCCGCCGCCGTGCCCAGGGCCGCCCGGCAACCGCCATCGCCTGGGGGCCGATCGCCGATGCGGGCGTGCTGGCGGAGGATGCCGCCACGGCCGAAGTGCTGCGCCGCCGCCTCGGCGCCACGCCGATGCGGGCAGAGGAGGCGCTGTCCGCCCTGCCGGCGCTGCTCGGTGCCGGGTCGGCCTGCCTGGGCTTGGCCCGCGTCGCCTGGGCGGAGGCCCGCGCCGCCCTGACGGTGATCGAGGAACCCGCCTTCGAGGCAGTCCGCGGCACCGGGGCGATCGCGGCGGATGCGGCCGATCTGCGGGAGCGGCTGCGCAGCCTGCCGGAGGCCGAGGCATTGGCCCTGCTGCGGGAGACGCTGGCGGCCGAACTCTCCCGCATCCTGCGCCTGCCGGCCGGCGCGGTGGCGGCGGAGGCGCCGCTGGCCGGCCTCGGCCTGGACAGCCTGGGCGGCATGGAGTTGCGCACGGCGCTGGAGCAGCGGCTCGGCATGCCGGTGCCGCTCTCCGCCGTCACCGAGACGCTCACCGTGAACGCGCTGGCCCGCCGCATCGCCGAGACGGTCCGCACCGCGCGGGTGGAAGCCGGCATCGAGGCGCTGATCGAGGCACATGAGCCCGCGTCGCCGGGGGCTTCGGACAGCATGGAGGCGGCGGCGTGAGCCAGGGCTTCGGCCTCTCCGCCACGGCGCGCGCGGCCCTGCTGCAACGCCTGGCCAAGCGGCGCGGCGACGCCGAGCGCGCGCCGCCGGTCAGCCCGGCGCGCGACTTCAGCACCCTGCCCGGCGCCGCCGAGATCGAGATGGTGCGGGAGGCCGGGGCGGCGCTCGGCCTGGAGAACCCCTTCTTCCGGCCGCATGAGGGCGTGGCCGGGGCACGCAGCATCATCGGCGGGCGGGAATACCTGAATTTCGCCAGCTACAATTACCTGGGGCTGAACGGCGATCCGCGCGTCGCCGCGGCGGCCAAGGCGGCCATTGACCGGCACGGCGTCTCCGCCTCCGCCTCCCGCCTCGCCTCGGGCGAGCGGCCGGTGCATGCGGCGCTGGAGGCGGCGCTGGCTGCCGTCTATGGCGCGGAAGCCTGCCTCGCCTTCGTCAGCGGCCATGCGACCAATGTGACCGTGATCGGCCATCTGATGGGGCCGCGCGACCTGATCCTGCATGACGGGCTGATCCACAATTCGGTGACGGAGGGCGCGCGGCTTTCCGGCGCGCGGCGCATCGCCTTCCCGCACAATGACTGGCAGGCGGCGGAACGCGAGCTGGCCCTGCACCGCGCCCAGCACGGCCGGGCGCTGCTGGTGATCGAGGGCCATTACAGCATGGATGGCGACGTGCCCGACCTGGCGCGCTTCGCCGAGATGGCACGCCGGCACGACGCGCTGCTGATGGTGGACGAGGCGCATTCCCTCGGCGTGCTGGGCGCCAC
>JADGHC010000457.1 GCA_019689655.1 Microbispora sp. | reverse complement strand
TCCTATGAGCAGCCCTCCTATGAGCAGCCGTCGTACGACTCCGGCCGCGCTCCCGAGGCCGGTTACGGTCAGGGGTCGTCGTTCTCCGGGTACTCCGGCCCTGCCTTCGACGCTTCCCCCGCGTACGAGGGCTCGGCCGACCCGAGGGAGCAGCAGCTCGCGCAGGCCTACCAGCAGGCGCAGAGCTACCAGAAGGCCCTGCCGGACCAGCCCACGGGCCCGCAGGACATGCCGGCGTACTACGACAACCCGCTCGGCCACCCCCAGTCCGACCCCGCGCCGTACCAGCCGCCGGCGGCCGGGCCCACCGAGCAGACGATGCGCTTCGACGCCTCCACCTACCGCCCGGACCCGCTCAACGACCCGTTGCGCGGCCAGGAGCCGCTCGACCCGACGGCCATCTACACGCCGGATCGGTCGCAGGCAAAGTATGAGGAAGGTTCCGTCCCTGATCAGGCAGGGCGCGGAACCGACCCCAACCTCCCTTGGTATGGTTCCGATCGCTGATAGGACCGTACATCGGGGCGTACGAACCGGGGCGAGCAGGTCTTTCCCCGGGTATCGTTATGCCGCTTGACGCCACACGCGCCACGCGCGTGTAATTACAGACATGTTGTTACGCCTTCCCAAGGGTGGGTATAGGGCAGGCGTTTTTATGGGGGGCTCCATGTGGGCGGGCGAGCGACAGGGAGGTGTGCGATGACCGATCTGGTCATAGCACATGCGCTCGATGGTGAAGATCTTGGGTGGCAGGAGCGTGCTTTGTGCGCGCAGACCGACCCTGAAGCGTTCTTTCCGGAAAAGGGCGGTTCCACCAGGGAAGCCAAGAAGGTCTGCCGTTCGTGCGAGGTACGCGCCGAGTGCCTTGAATACGCGCTTCAGCATGATGAGCGTTTCGGTATCTGGGGCGGCCTGTCCGAGCGGGAAAGGCGCAAGATCAAGCGCCAGGCCGTCTAGGTCGCGACGTGACGTGGTCGGGGCCGTGCGCTCGATGCGCGCGGCCCCGGTTCGTGTCCGGGGCATGTCCGGCTTGTTGCTGACGTCCTGTTTCGCCGGGATGTGATTGGGTGAGTCCGGGTTGCCGTATCGTGGTCGGCGCTCAGCCGTACGACCCCCCTAGGACTCGACGTGCACTCGGTGACCGCGATCGTCGTCGCCCACGACGGCGCCCGCTGGCTCAAGGAGACACTGGCGGCGGTGCTCCGCCAGACCCGGCCACTCGACCGCGTGGTCGGCGTCGACAACGGCAGCCGTGACGGCAGCGGAAAGCTGCTGGCCGAGGCGTTCGGCCCGGGCAACGTGCTGACCCTGTCCCGGTCCACCGGGTTCGGCGAGGCCGTCCACGAGGTGCTGCGGCGGCTGCCGTCCGCGCCCGGCCGGGAATGGGTCTGGCTGCTCCACGACGACTGCGCGCCCGACCCGAACGCCCTGCAGGCGCTGCTGTGGGCCGCCGAGCAGGACCCCAAGGCGGCCATCCTCGGCCCCAAGCTGCGCGACTGGCTCGACCGGCGGGTGCTGCTCGAGATGGGCGTGACCGTCAGCCGGTCGGGACGGCGCGACACCGGCCTGGAACCGAGGGAGTACGACCAGGGGCAGCACGACGGGATCGCCGACGTCCTTTCGGTCTCCACCGCCGGCATGCTCATCCGCAGG
The DNA here is from genome assembly GCA_019689655.1 of Microbispora sp. Taxonomy (GTDB): domain Bacteria; phylum Actinomycetota; class Actinomycetes; order Streptosporangiales; family Streptosporangiaceae; genus Microbispora. Next base: position 3,519 of record JADGHC010000457.1, on the reverse strand, counting down.
GACGTCTGGGACGAGCTGTCCGGCCTCGACCCCGCCCTGCCGCTGTTCCGCGACGACCTCGACCTGTGCTGGCGGGCCCGTGCGGCCGGGCACCGCGTGCTCAACGTGAGCGACGCGGTGGCCTGGCACGCCGAGGCGTCGGCCCGGCGCCGCCGCAGGATCGCCGTCAGCGACGAGCACCCGCGCCGGATCGACCGGCGCAACGGCCTGTTCGTGCTGATGGCGAACGTGCCGTTCGGCGCGCTCATGCGGCTGGTGATACGCAACGTCCTCGGGTCGGCGCTGCGCGCCCTGCTGTTCCTGCTGGCCAAGCAGCCGGCCAACGCCCTCGACGAAGTGGCCGCGCTCGGCTCGGTCGTCGGCCATCCGCTGCGCCTGTGGCGGGCCCGCAGGGCCAGGAAGCAGGGCAGGAAACAGGGCTGGCCCGCGATCCGGCGCAAGCTCACCCCGCCGGGCGCCGCGCTGCGCCGGCTGGCCGACATGGTGCAGGGCTGGCTCGCCGGAGGCGGCCCGGTCGACTCGGCGGGCCGCCACCACGCCGCCGTGGACCGGACCCAGGAGGACGAAGGCGACGAACTGCTGACCGACTCCGGCGGCGTCCAGCGGCTGTTCGGCAGCCCCGGCGTGATGCTCGGCCTGATCCTGACAGTGATCACGCTGGCCGCCGAACGGACCCTGCTGTCCGGGCTGCTGTCCTCGGGGCTTCTCGGCGGCGGCGCGCTGGTGCCGGTCACCGGCGGCGCGTCCGATCTGTGGCGGCTCTACGTCGAGGACTACCACGCCGCCGGGCTCGGCTCCCAGACCTGGGCCCCGCCGTACGTCGCCGTGCTGGCCGGGCTGTCGGCCGTCGCGTTCGGCAAGACGTGGCTGGCCGTCGCCGTGGTGCTGCTCGGCTGCGTGCCGCTGGCCGGGATCTCGGCGTACGCCGCGACCAAGCGGATGATCCCGTACCGGCCGGCGCGGGTGTGGCTGGCCGCGACCTACGCGCTGCTGCCGGTGGCGACGGGCGCGGTCGCGGGCGGGCGGCTCGGCACCGCGATCGTGATCGTGCTGCTGCCCGTCTACGCGGCGCTCGCGACGCGGGTGGTCGCCGGGTCGAGGCGGGCGGCCTGGGGCTTCGGCCTGCTCCTGACCGTGGGCACGGCCTTCGTCCCGCTCGTGTACGTGCTGGTGGCGATCCTCGGCGTGCTCGCCGCGGTGTCGTTCGGCGGCATCCGCAGGGGCGTGCGGCGCTCGCTCGTGATCGGGCTCGGCACCCCGATCGTCCTGCTGTTCCCGTGGCTCGCCGAGATCGTCAGGGAGCCCGCCCGCGTGCTGCTCGAAGCCGGCCTGCACGACGCGCGCCTCACCGACGCCCGCCTCGGCGCCGAGTCCCTGCTCATGCTGAGCCCCGGCGGGCCGGGGGTGCCGCCCGTGTGGGCGACGGCGGGACTGATCGCGGTCGCGCTGGCCGCGCTGCTGCTGCGGCGTCACCAGATGGTCGTCGCGATCGGCTGGGGCGTCATGCTCTTCGGGCTGCTGGTGGCGATCGTGGTCAGCCGGATCGACGGCACGGCCTGGACGGGGGTGCCGATGGCGTTCGCGGCGACGGGCCTGCTGGTGGCCGCGGGACACCAGGCGCACCGGATCACCGAGTTCCGCGCCGCGGGCGGGCTGCGCCGCCTGGGCGCGATGCTGATCGTCGTGGTCGCCTTCGCCACCCCGCTCGCCGCCGCCGCGCTGTGGGTGACCAGGGGAGCGCAGGGCCCGCTGCGCGGCGACCTGAGCGACCCCGTGCCGGTGCTCGCCGCACTCCAGTCGGCGCCCGGCGAGGGCACGCTCCTGCTGCGTCCCGGGGACGGCCGGGTCGCGTACACGCTGATGCACGGCAGAGCCCCGCTGATCGGCGAGTCGGACCTCGAATCGTCCCCGGAGGCGAGCGACCGCTTCACGGCAGCGGTCGCCGGGCTCGCCTCCGGCCGGGGCAGCACGTACGTCCAGACGCTCGCGGCGTCCGGAGTCCGCTTCGTGACGGTGCCCGGCCCCGTCGACCCGGCCCTGCAGCGGGCGCTCGATTCGCAGCCCGCCCTCGTGCGGGTCAGCCTGTCGGAGACGGGCGGCCTGTGGCGGGTGGCGGACCGGGTGACGGTGCCCGCGGCGCCGGCGGTCCCGGGTACGCTGCACCGCGGCTGGCTGTGGGCCCAGGGCGGGCTGCTCGTGCTCGTGCTGATCCTGGCCTCGCCCGGAGCCCGTACGAAGGAGCCGGAGAGCGACTACGACGACGTGCCCGTGGAGGAGGGACCGCGGGGCCGCCGCCGGACAAGGGAAGATCGGGTGCCCGCGTGAGGAAGCTGATCGAGAACCGCTTCGGCCTGCTCGCCCTGGTGCTGGTCGCGCTGGGCGCGTTGTACGGCGTGGCCTTCGTCAGCCGGCCCGCGCCGGTCGTCCAGGCGCGTCCGCAGGCCGTCAAGGCGCCGGTGGAGTCGGTGACCGCCGTGTGCCCGGCGCCGTCCGGCAGCCGGGTGAGCGTGGTGACCCCCGGGGACGGGCAGCAGAACCAGGGCCCCGGCAGCGCCACCCTGTCGCCCATCAAGGCCCGTGGGGACAAGGGCGACGTGATCGACCGGCCGGGCGTGCTGTGGCAGCGCGACATCGCCGCCGGAGGCGGCCCGTACGTGATCGACGCCACCGGTTCGATGGCGGCCGGGCTGGAGAGCGCGCAGACCGCCAGGGAGACGTCGGGCGCCCAGCGGGGGCTCGCGGGGGTGCGCTGCGTCGAGCCGGGCGCGGAGAGCTGGTTCATCGGCCCCGGGCCCGCCGCCGCGGAGATGACGCTCTACCTCGCCAATCCCGACGCGGCCCCGGCCAACGTCTCGTTCATGATCTACTCCGGGGAAGGCCCGCTGCTGAGCGAGAGCGGCAACGGCGTCGTCGTGAAGCCCGGCCAGCACCGGGTGATCAGGCTGCGCGACCTCGCGCCCTCTCCGCTGATCATGGCCTTGCAGGTGAGCACGAGCAGCGGCCGTGTGGCCGCCGCGGTGAAGGCCGTGCTCGGGGAGGGCAAGGGGGTCGACTGGCTGCCCGTCGCCGCCCCTCCCGCCACCCGGGTCGTCATCCCCGGCAACCCCGGCATCGCCGGGCAGCGGGAGCTGTACGTCGCCGCGCCGGGGGACCGGGACACGGTCGTGAAGATCAGGGCCGTGCTCGGGGACGGCTTCTACGCGCTGCGGAACAAAGAGACGATCGAGGTGCCGGCCGGTTCGACGGCCTCGCTCGACCTGTCCACCGGCATCGGCGGGCAGCCGGCCGCGCTGGTGCTGGAGTCCGACGTCCCCATCGTGGCGGGCCTGAAGATCACCGGAACCGGGATGCGGCAGGACGTCGCCTTCACGGCCGGCGCTCCCTCCATCGACCTCGGCAGCGTCGTCGCGGACGGCCGGGCGGAGGGCGGGCAGACCTCCCGGCTGGTGCTGTCGGCGCCCTTCGCGGCGGCCACCGTGGAGGTGCGGCTGCTGCCGGCTAAGGGGCGGGCGCCCGCCC
>JADGHC010000022.1 GCA_019689655.1 Microbispora sp. | reverse complement strand
GTCGGTGAAGCGCATCGTGTCGGTCACCGACGTGATGGCCACGTCGACGCCGGTGACGCGCCGCACGCTGGCCCGGAGCTCCTCGCGGGTGAGCGGGCCGTGCGGCCCCTCGTGAGCGGGGCTGAAGTCGAAGACTCCGATCATCCCCGGGCCGTGGAGGAACATCCCGGCCGCGGTGCGGCCCGGCGGGGGCAGCGCGCCGGGGTCGTCGATCTCCACGCGGGCTGCGGGCCGTCATGAGCGGTGGCGTTCCCGGGAAGTCGAACCCGGCCAGCTTGCGGATCGTGCTGCGCCCGCCGTCACATCCCACGACGTACGCCGCCCTCCGCTCGTGCCGCCCGCCGGGGGTCTCGACCGTCACCGTCACCCCGGTGCCGTCCTGGTCGATCGCCGTCACCGTGTGCTCGCGGAGCACGGGGACGCCGAGTCCGGACGCGTACTCGGCGAGGACGGCCTCCAGGTCGGGCGGCCAGATGAGGGCGCCGCGGCGGCCGGGTTCGTCCCACGGCGCGGGATCGACCTTGTGGATCCAAGCGAAATGGTTCTTCTCGCTCCCGTGGTCCCGCGCCTTCTCCGCGGCGCGTTCCGGCTGGTGAGCGGTCAGTTTCTCGCCGAGTCCGCGCCGCTGGAGCGCCTCGAGGGCCAGCGGTCCGACGCCGCGAGACTTTAACTCGCGATGGTCTCCGGCGAGGGCTTCCCGTTCCCCATGCTGGGCCGGGCGCTGCGCGAGCGACACGCGTCCGGTCGCACCCCCGACGAGGACTTCCGCCACAGCCTCAGGCTCATGCTGACGGGCCTGCGCGTCCTCGGCGAGGGCGTACGTCTTGCGTGGGAGCCCGCCGCCGGGGGCTGAGAACCGGGGCGCCGCGTGCCCCGCGGGGTCTGTTCACCCCGAGTTCCCGTTCCCGTGGTGCCGGGTGGCCAGGGCGGGCGCGTCGTGAAAGCTTCCTCATGCGGCGTGGAGAACAGGGGATGGCGCCACGCCGCCGGCCTCGGGGCCGTGGTGTCCCGGAAACTAGCCGGCGGGTTCACCCGCCGGGCGTTGCCCGGCCGAACGATCAGGGGCGCGGTCCTTGACTTCGGGTGTCGCCGGACGCCGCCATGCCGTCGTGGCCGTCATGGGTGCCCTCGTCGCCCCGGGCCAGCGGCAGCGTGATCACGAACCGCACGCCGGGCTCCCCGTCCGTGACGTCCTCCACGCGGATGCGGCCGCCGTGGGCCTCCACGACCTCGCGGGCGATGGCCAGGCCCAGGCCCGTGCCGCCCCGGTCGCGGCTGCGCGCGGCGTCGGTGCGGTAGAAACGCTCGAAGATCCGTTCGCGGTCCGCCTCCGGGATCGGCCGCCCGTCGTTGCGCACGGACAGGACCGCCTGGTCCTCGGTGCGCTCGACCCGTACGCACACCAGCGTCAGCGCGTGCCGCTCGGCGTTGTCGAGGAGGTTGGTCACCACGCGGGCGAGGTGGCGGCGCATCCCCCAGACCTTCACCCCCGGAGTGTTGTGAAGGTGGGTCGACAGCCGGGCCGTCCGCCGCTTGACCTCGGTGTCGACCAGGTGGGACAGGTCGACCTCCTCCCGGGCGGTCTCGGGGACCGTGGGGATCCGGGCGAGCAGGAGCAGGTCGGCGACGATCGCCTCCAGCCGTTCGGTGTCGCGCAGCGCGGCGCGGACCGCCTCGGCGGTGTCCTCGGGATGCAGCCGCGCGCTCTCGAGCTGGGCGCGGATCCCGGCGATGGGGGTGAGCAGTTCGTGGGAGGCGTCGGCGGCGAACTGGCGCTGCCGCCGGATCGAGGTGTCCAGCCGCGACAGCGCGTCGTTGGCCGCCTGCGCCAGCCGGGAGAACTCGTGGTCCCCGGGCGGCTCGGGCACCCGGCCGCCGGGGTTCCTCTCGCTGATCTCGGCCAGCTCCGACCGGATCGCCTCCACCGGCTGCAGCGCGCGGCCCGTCACCTTCCAGGCCGTCATGCCCGCCAGCGCGGTGAGCAGCAGGGCCGCCAGGAGCAGCACCGGCAGCGTGACGGAGGTGTCGAGGATGGTGGGGGCGGCCCGGCCCGCGTAGACGAGGTTCGAGCGGGCGCCCGTGGTGACCCGCAGCACGGTGACGTAGAGACAGTCGTGCCCCGAGGGGGAGCAGGACGTGGTCTGGGCGACGTCGCGGTCGAGGGCCGGGCGTAACGGGCTGATGCGGGGCACTTTCCCGGCCGCCTTGCTCTCGGCGACGATTCTGCCGTCCGGGGCGGTCACCTCGATCAGATCGATGTCGTTCCCGCCGGTCGGTATGGGGTTGCGCAGGTGTCCGCTGCGGATCTGCGCGGCGACCTGGGTGGCCGTGTCCAGGCTCCGGTCCCAGATGCGGTCCGCGACCATGTCGCGGATGAGCACGTGCACCACGATCGCGAGCGGGACGAGCAGGATCGCCGCCGTCCCGGTGGCGAGGAGCGCCAGCCGGGCTCGCAGAGACGGGGAGCACCTGGGGAGGAGCATTACCCGAGGCTACTGATGGTCATCTTTAGGAAAACTCGCGACAGCGAAAAGCCGCCTTCAAAGTTGGGTCAAAGTCTTCGATCAGGTGAAACCGGGCACGCGGTCCGCGCCCCGCGCCCGTCCCGGCTCCGCCCCGCCCGGCCGGTCCCCGTACGCCGTGGGCCGTCCGGGCCGGGCCCGCCCGTCTTCCCGCAAGATCTTGCCGCAAGTGCCGGAAACCTTGCGGCCACCGCGTGACCCACTGCCGTAACAGCCGCGAAACCTGTGTCCGACACTGTTGGTGTCGCACGAGAAGGAGGTGGTGGGGATGCTGCTGCGGGTGCGGGTCTCGCTCCCCGACCGGCCAGGGGTGCTCGGGCAGGTGGCGCGTGCCTTCGGGGTGATGGGTGCCGACATCCTGCAGGTCACCGTGCTGGAGCGGCAGGCGGGCCGCGCGGTGGACGACTTCACCGTCTCCTGGCCGGGCGTGTTCGAGCCCGGCGAGCTGCGCGAGCGGATCGGCGTGGTCCCCGGAGTGCGGGCCGAGGCCGTGTGGCCCACCCGGGAGGTGCCGGGCACCAGCCCCGACTACGACCTGCTCGGCCACGTCGCCGCGGATCCCGGGCGGGCGTACGTCACCCTGGTCGACGCGGTGCCCGATCTGGTCAGCGCCGATTGGGCGGTGGCGGTCGACTCGGCCGACGGCCGGGTCGTCCACGGAAGCTGGCAGGCGCCGGAGATCGTGCCCGCGGCCGACCTGACCCCCTTGCGCGCATCGGCGTTCGAGGAGGGCGGGCTGCACCTGGCGAGCGTGCCGATGGACGGCGTCCACCTGGTGGTGGCACGCGCGCAGGGCCCGGCGTTCCACCGGGCCGAGCTCGACAAGATCGTCCGGCTGGTGGGGATCGTCTCCGTGCTGGCCGGTGGTGTAAGCCGCGCCCTCTGAGTCCCGCTACCGGCGCGGCGGGTCGATGCGGTTGCCGTTCATCGTGAACAGCATGAGCCGCGAGACGTCGACGGCGACCAGGCCGTGCTCGCCGGCTCGCCAGACGGGACGGTTGCCGAGCCTGACGATCAGGTCCGCGCGCCGGTGCGTGCCCGGCTGCGTGACCGGCGGCGGATCCTCTTCCACCGCGGCGGAGCCGTTCAGCAGGCGGCGCATCATCGACCGCGCCCTGCCGCCGCCTCCTCCGCCGTTCAGCTGGCGGCGGTCCGGCGGCTCGGGCACGGTGACGGCCGGGATGCCGGCCTCCAGGTAGGCCAGCCATTCGTGGCCGTGGTACTCCAGCGTCCTGACCCGGCCGAAGAAGGTCGGCCCCTCCGTGTGCTCCGGCACCGGGATCAGGCTGTCCGGCCGGATCCCCACGATGATCTGCATGCCCGTGTGCTGCGACACCGCGTACGCCCGTGGATCGGTCCACGGCATGGTGATCTGATGCGGCCCGAAGTCGAGCATGATGTATTGGTTCTGCGGGGTGCGCACGGTCGCCGCGAGCAGGTTGAGCTGCTGGGAGTTGAGGAAGGCGGCGGTGAACGCGGTGGCCGGGTCGTTGTAGACCTGCGCCGGGGTGCCGATGTCCTGCAGCACGCCCCGGTTCATGATCGCGATGCGGTCGGCCAGGGTGAGGGCCTCGACCTGGTCGTGCGTCACGTAGATGGTGGTGACTCCCAGGGAGCGCACCAGTGACGAGATCTCCATGCGCAGCTCGGTGCGCATGCCGGCGTCCAGGTTGGACAGCGGCTCGTCCATGAGGAACAGCGAGGGCTGGCGCACGATCGCGCGGCCCATCGCCACCCGCTGGCGCTGGCCGCCGGACAGCGTGCCCGGCCGGCGGTCGAGGGTCTCGTCGATGTGCAGCGCGCGCGACAGCTCGACGACCCGCTGCTTGACCACGGCGGGATCGGCCTTGGCGATCTCCAGCGGGAACGACAGGTTGCCGCGCACCGTCCGGTGGGGATACAGGGCGCCGTTCTGGAAGACCATCGCGACGTCCCTGTCCCGGGGCGCGAGGTGGTTGGCGAGCTGCCCGCCCAGCCACAGGTCGCCGGAGGTGATCTCCTCCAGGCCCGCGATCATGCGCAGCAACGTGGACTTCCCGCAGCCGGACGGCCCGAGCAGGACGAGGAACTCACCCTCGTCCGCGCGCAGGTTCATGCGGTCGACCGCGAGATATCCCCCCGGATAAATCTTCGTCACGTTGTCCAGGACGACGGTGCTCATGCCACCTCCTCGCCTTCGGCCCGGAGTGGTGTCGTGCCGCAGGCGCGCAAGTGGACGCCTCGCCAGACGCCGAGTTCACTGATTCGCTCGTTCCGCTCGCTCATGCAAGCTCGTTCCTCCCGGGCGGGCACGCCCGGATCCCCAGCCATCGGTGTGAATGATGAGGTAGTACATCGCGTCGCGGGCACTCGTGTCCATACGTGTCGTGAAAGATCCGGCATCTACATGCAACTTCTCGTTACTCCTGACTTTCGCCTTGTCAGAACCGGGCTGTCAGGGAATGCCGTGACCTCCGCGCACCCCTCCGCGGGCGTCAAATGTAACGAATTTGCAGAAAGTTTCAGTAAGGACTTTCATCCCGTCCGTACCCCCTGTTACGTTCCGCTCAAATCCCCCTGAGCAAGGAGTGCGACGCAGATGAGGCGAGTCCTCACGTCCGCGGCGGTGGCCGCGGCGCTCGCTTTGGCGGTCACCGCCTGTGGCGACGGTTCCGGCGATCCCGGAGCGGCCCCGGCCAAGAGCGCCGCCCCGGCCGAGGTGTCCGGCACGATCACCTGGTGGGACACCTCGGACGCCACGACCGAGGCCCCGGCCTTCAAGGAGCTTGTCAAGGACTTCGAGGCCAAGTACCCGAAGATCAAGGTCAACTACGTCAACGTGCCGTTCGCGGACGCGCGGGACAAGTTCAAGACGGCCGCGCAGTCCGGCGCGGGCGCGCCCGACGTGCTGCGCACCGACGTGGGCTGGGTGGCCGAGTTCGCCTCGCTCGGCTACCTCGCGCCGCTCGACGGCACCCCCGCCGTCGACAAGCCCGAGGACTTCCTGCCGGTCCCGGCCACCAGCGGCAAGTACAACGGCAAGACGTACGGCGTGCCGCAGGTGACGGACACCCTCGGCCTCCTGTACAACAAGGAGCTACTGAAGAAGGCGGGGTACGACGAGCCTCCGGCCACGATGGCCGACCTCAAGAAGGTGGCGCTCGACGTCAAGTCGAAGACCGGAGCGGGCGGGATCGCCCTGAACGTGGACGCGTACTTCCTGCTTCCGTTCATCTACGGCGAGGGCGGCGACTTCGTCGACGTCCCGAACAAGAAGATCACGATCTCGTCCCCGCAGAGCGTGGCGGGAGTGAAGATCGTCGAGGATCTGATCGCGTCCGGCGCCGCCGTCAAGCCCGCCCTGCAGGACAGCTACACGAACGCCGAGACCGCGTTCAAGGACGGCAAGGTCGCGATGATCTTCAACGGCCCGTGGTCGAACGCCGACAACCTCGGGGGCAAGGTGTTCAAGGACAACCCGGACAACTTCGGCGTCGCCCCGGTCCCGGCCGGATCGGTCAAGGCGGGCTCGCCGCTGGGCGGCCACGACTACACCGTGTACGCGGGCTCGAAGAACCTCGACGCGTCCTATCTGTTCATCCAGTTCATGGCGAGCGCGGAGAGCCAGGCCAAGATCGCCGGCAAGCTCGGCCTGCTGCCGACCCGCCAGTCGGCCTACAGCGCCCCCGAGGCCACCGCCAACCCGAAGATCGCCCAGTGGCAGAAGCCGATGGAGACGGCCGTCGAGCGTCCCTGGATCCCCGAGGCCGCCTCGCTGTTCCAGCCGCTGCTCGAGGGCTACCAGAAGCTGGCGGCCGGGCAGACGACGACCGAGCCCATGCTCAAGGACGTCGCCACCGCCTACCAGGGCATCCTCAAGGGCTGGAGCCTGTAGCCCATGACGGCTGACGTCGTCGCGACGGGAAGGGCCGCGCCCCGCAGCGGGGCGCGGCGCCTCCTCGCGCGTCACTGGTACGCCTGGGCGATGACCGCGCCGGTCGTCATCGTGACGCTGGTGCTGGTCGGCTATCCCCTGGTCCGGGGGATCTACTTGTCGCTCACGGACGCGACCGAGGCCACGATGGGCCGCACGATCGGGATGAACGTCATCCCGCCCACCTACCAGTTCGTGGGCCTGAAGAACTACGCCGACATCCTCACCTCGCCGGAGTTCCTCGGCCGGCTCACCTGGACGATCGTGTGGACCGTCGTGTGCGTCGCCCTGCATGTGAGCATCGGCCTCGGGCTGGCGCTGCTGCTCAACCGGCCCATGCGCCTGCGGTCGCTCTACCGGGTGCTGCTCGTGCTGCCGTGGGCGGTGCCCTCCTTCGTGTCCGCGTTCATCTGGCGCTACCTGCTGAACGGCGAGTTCGGCGTGGTCAACGCGATGCTGCGGGCCGCCGGATTCAACGGGATCGCCTGGCTTGACGACCCCTTCTGGGCCAAGGTGTCGGTCATCGCCTGCAACGTGTGGCTCGGCGTGCCGTTCATGATGCTCGCGATGCTCGGCGGCCTGCAGGCCATCCCGCGCGAGCTGTACGAGGCCGCCGAGGTGGACGGGGCCACGCCGTGGCAGCGGTTCCGCCACATCACGCTCCCGGGCCTGAGCCCGGTGTCGAGCACGGTCGTCCTGCTCGGCACGATCTGGACGTTCAACCAGTTCCCCGTCATCTTCCTGCTCACCAAGGGAGGACCGGGCGGCTCCACGGAGATCCTCGTGACGTACGCCTACCGCGAGGCGTTCGAGGGCATCAGGAACTACTCGGGCTCGGCCGCCTGGGGCATGGTGATCCTCGCCCTCCTCGTCGTGATGGCCGCGGTCTACCGGCGCGCGCTCCGGCGGCAGGGGGAGGCGTGGTGAGCCGCGCCGCCCGTGCCTGGAGCCGGGACCGGCGCAGCCCCGGCAAGTCCGTCGCCCTGCACCTCACGCTGATCGCCGCGAGCATCGTGTCGGTGTTCCCGGTCGCGTGGCTGGTGCTGACCTCGCTCAAGCCGCGGCAGGCCATCGAGAGCGCATCGGTCGCGCCGATCGACCACCCCACGCTCGCCAACTACACCCAGGTGCTGGGCGAGACCCGCTTCCTCACCTGGGCCGCCAACTCCGTGGTCGTCTCGCTCGTCACCGCCGTGCTCGGCGTGCTGCTCGCGGCCACCACCGGCTACGCGGTCAGCCGCTTCCGCTTCCCCGGGTTCCGCTCGGTGATGTGGATGCTGCTGATCACGCAGATGTTCCCGGTGGCGATCCTCATCGTGCCGATCTACAACCTGATGGCCGGGCTGGGGCTGATCAACCAGTTCCCCTCGCTGGTCATCGCGTACCTCACCTCGACGGTGCCGTTCTGCGCCTGGATGATGAAGGGCTACTTCGACACCGTCCCCGCCACGATCGACGAGGCGGGCCGGGTGGACGGGCTGACCCCCTTCGGCACGTTCTGGCGGCTCATCCTGCCGCTGGCCAAGCCCGGCCTGGCCGTGGCCGCGTTCTACTCGTTCCTCACCGCCTGGGCGGAGGTCGCGTACGCGACCGCGTTCATGACGGGTGACGACAAGTACACGCTCGCGGTGGGCCTGAGCCAGTTCGTCGGCCAGCACAAGGCGGAGTGGGGCCTGCTCACGGCCTCGTCGGTGCTGATCGCCATCCCCGCGGCCGTCGTCTTCCTGCTCGTCCAGCGCCATCTCGTCACCGGCCTGACGGCCGGGGCGACGAAGGCGTGACCCTATATGAGAATCGGGGGATCCCAATGACCGAACTCGCCGTCAAGCCGTCCGCGGTCGCCACCGGGTGGTGGCGCGACGCGGTGATCTACCAGGTGTACGTCCGCAGCTTCGCGGACGGCAACGGCGACGGGATCGGCGACCTGCTCGGCGTGCGCAGCCGCCTGCGGTACCTGCGCGACCTCGGTGTGGACGCGATCTGGCTGACGCCGTTTTATCCCTCGCCGATGGCCGACTTCGGGTACGACGTGGCCGACTACCGCGACGTGGACCCGATCTTCGGATCGCTGGCGGACGCCAAGGCGCTGATCGACGACGCCCACCGGCTGGGCCTGCGGATCATCGTGGACGTGGTGCCCAACCACACCTCCGACCGGCACCCCTGGTTCGAGGCGGCGCTGAAGGCCGGGCCGGGCAGCCCGGAGCGGGAGCGGTACATCTTCCGCGAGGGCAAGGGCGCGGCGGGTGAGCTGCCGCCCAACGACTGGGAGTCGATCTTCGGCGGGCCGGCGTGGACCCGGGTCGAGGACGGCCAGTGGTACCTGCACCTGTTCGCGCCGGAACAGCCGGACCTCAACTGGGAGAACCCGGAGGTGCACGAGGAGTTCGCCGACGTGCTGCGGTTCTGGCTGGACCTCGGCGTGGACGGCTTCCGCGTCGACGTGGCGCACGGCATGGTCAAGGCGCCCGGCCTGCCCGACGTGGGCGCCACCGGCCAGGCCGAGATGATCGGCTCACAGGTCGTGCCGTTCTTCGACCAGGACGGCGTGCACGAGATCCACCGGGCCTGGCGCCGCATCCTCGACTCGTACGAGGGCGAGCGGATCGCGGTGGCGGAGGCGTGGGCGCCCTCGCCCGAGCGGCTGGCCAACTACGTCCGGCCCGACGAGCTGCACCAGGCGTTCAACTTCCACTTCCTCAAGACGCCGTGGGACGCCGATCGCTTCCGGGAGGTCATCGACGAGTCGGTGCGCACGGCGGGGCTGGTGGGCGCGCCTTCGACCTGGGTGCTGTCCAACCACGACGTCAAGCGGCACGTCACCCGGTACGGCGGCGGCGAGCGCGGGCTGCGCAGGGCGCGGGCGGCGGCGCTGCTGATGCTGGCGCTGCCCGGCTCGGCCTACATCTACCAGGGCGAGGAGCTGGGCCTGCCCGAGGTGCTCGACCTGCCCGAGCAGTACCGGCGCGACCCCCAGCGGCTGCGGGACCCCGACAGCGGCCGTGACGGCTGCCGGGTGCCGCTGCCGTGGACCGCCACGGACGAGCCGCCGTACGGCTTCACCCCGCCCGGCGTCTACGAGAGCTGGCTGCCGATGCCGGCCGAGTGGCGCGAGCTGTCGGTGGAGGCGCAGCTGCGGGACGGCGCGTCGACGCTCAGCCTCTACCGGGCCGCCCTCGCCCTCAGGCGGGAGCGCCCGGAGCTGGGCGACGGCACGCTGACCTGGGTCGACGGCCCGGCCGGCACGCTGGCGTTCCGGCGCGGCGAGTCGTTCGCCTGCGTGGTCAACATGACGCAGGAATGGATCGAGATCGGCACCGGTTACGGTGACCTGCTGCTGGCCAGCGGGGGGCCGGAGATCGCGGGCGGCGCCGTGCGGCTGGCTCCCGATTCCGCCACCTGGTGGGCCGCGGGGAATGTCTAAAGTAAGGGCCATGAACACCACACGGCTCGCCGACATCGCAGCTCAGGCCGGAGTCAGCGAGGCCACGGTGAGCCGTGTGCTCAACGGCAAGGCGGGGGTCTCGCCGGCCACCCGCCAGGCCGTGCTCACGGCCCTCGACCTGATGGGCTACGAGCGGCCCCAGCGGTTGCGCCAGCGCAGCAACGGCCTGATCGGCCTGGTGATCCCGGAGCTGGGCAACCCGATCTTCCCGGCGTTCGCGCAGGCGATGGAGAAGTCGCTGATCCAGCACGGCTACACGCCGATCCTGTGCACGCAGGAGCCCGGCGGCGCCCCCGAGGACGAGTTCACCGAGATGCTCCTCGACCGGGGCGTGTCCGGCATCGTCTACGTCTCCGGCCTGCACGCCGACACCACGGCCCGGATGGACCGCTACAACCGGCTCACCGACCGCGGGCTGCCGATCGTGCTCGTGGACGGCTACAACGAGACCATCCCCGCGCCGTTCATCTCGCCCGACGACCGGCTCGCCGCGCGCCTGGCCGTACAGCACCTGGTGGACCTCGGGCACGAGCGCATCGGCCTGGCGGTGGGGCAGCGGCGCTTCGTCCCGGTCATCCGCAAGATCGAGGGCTTCCGCCAGGCGATGGCGCAGCTGCTCGGCCGGTCCGACGTCGACGACCTCATCCAGCATTCGCTGTTCTCGGTCGAGGGCGGGCAGGCCGCCGCCGCGGAGCTGCTCGACCGCGGCTGCACCGGGATCTTCTGCGCGAGCGACCTCATGGCACTCGGCGCCATCCGCGCCGCCCGCGAGCGGGGGCTGTCGGTGCCCGGGGACGTGTCGGTCGTCGGGTTCGACGACTCGCCGCTGATGGCGTTCACCGATCCGCCGCTCACGACCGTGCGCAAGCCGATCGGCGCGATGGCGGCGGCGGCCGTCGAGACGTTGCTGGAGGAGATCGGCGGCACCCCGGCCAAGCACGTCGAACTGGTCTATCAGCCCGAGCTGGTGGTGCGCGGCTCCACCAGCTCCGGCCCGCTGGTCAACCGCTGAGCTCCCGCGGAGCGTCGCCTGTGACCGAAAGGTCGCGAGGTCCGGGCCCGCACCGCCGGTGAGCGGCTGCGGGCCCGGCGCCCATGGACGCGCCCGGGTCGCGGGCACGAGCATGGCCACCGGCTCCGGCGAGGGAGGACGGCCGAGACCGGTCAGCCGGGAAGCCTCAGGGGCGCAGCGCGGCCGCCTCGGCGGCGAGCTTTTCGATCCTGGCGAAGTCGCCCGCCGCCACCAGGCCGCGCGGGGTGAGCCAGGTCCCGCCGACGCACGCGACGTTCGGCAGGGCGAGATAGGCCGGCGCGTTCGACGGGGTGATCCCGCCGGTGGGGCAGAACCGGGCGTCGGGCAGCGGGCCGCTCAGCGCCTTGAGGTATGCGACGCCGCCGGCCGGTTCGGCGGGGAAGAACTTGAACTCGCGCACGCCGCTGTCGGCCAGCGTCATCGCCTCGGTGGCCGTGGCGACGCCCGGCAGGAACGGCACGCCGGAGTCCAGCATGGCCGTCAGCAGGCCGGGCGTGGTGCCGGGGGAGACGAGGAAGCGGGCGCCGGCTCCGGTCGCGGCCGCCACATCCCGCGGCGAGCGGACGGTGCCCGCGCCGACCACGGCCTCGGGCACCTCGGCGGCGATCCGCCGGATCGCGTCGAGGGCGGCCGGGGTGCGCAGCGTGACCTCGACGACCGGCAGGCCCCCGGACACCAGGGCGCGGGCGACGGGGACGGCGCTTTCGGCGTCGTCGAGGACGACCACCGGGATGACCGGTGCGAGGTCGAGAAGGTTGCTCATTCCAGCTCCACGTTGGGGAATCGTTGGGCGAGCCAGGCGGCCGCACCCGTCAGCGCCGGCTGCTCGGCGACGATCAGCGGGGTGGCGATCGCGGCGATGTAGTCCGACAGCGCCGGCGCGGTCGTCTCGAACCGGGCCCGGAACGCGCTCGCCGGGATCCGCGAGACCAGGCGGGGCAGCACCCCGCCGCCCAGGTAGACCCCGCCGCGCGCGCCGAAGGTGAGCGCCACGCCGCCGGCGAAGCCGCCGAGCAGGGCGAGGAAGACCTCCACGGTCTCGGTGCACAGCGGGTCGTCCGAGGCGGTGATCTGCGCCGCCGTAGCGGCCCGCGGCTCGACGCCGCGCACGAGCGCCAGGCCGCGGTGCAGGCGGGGCAGCCCGCTGCCCGACAGCAGGTGCTCGGCGTCCACGTACGGCAGGCCGTCCGCGCGCAGCGCCCGGACGATCTCCATCTCCAGGTCCGTCACGACGGGAACCGCCACGTGACCGCCCTCGCCCGCCACGGGCTGCCAGCCGTCCCGTACCGGGACCAGCCCGGCCACCCCCAGCCCGGTGCCCGGCCCGAGCACGGCCTTCGTCAGGCCGGCGGCCGGCGGCGGGCCGCCGAGCGGCACGAGGTCGTCCCCCCTCAGGTGCGGCAGCGACACCGCCAGCGCCTCGAAGTCGTTGAGCAGCGCCGTGTGCGGGATGCCGAGCTCCCGCACGGATCCCGACCATCCCGCGTTCGTCAGCCGGTACCGGTCCCCGTCGACCGGACCGGCGATCGCCAGGCACGCGGCCCCCGGCCGAACTCCGCCCGCATGGTCTGCGAGATAAGCGGCTACGGCATCGGCAAGGCCGAGATGCTGGGAAACGTCGAGTACGGCCACGGCCTCCGGCTGCCCTCCCGGCCGGGTCACCAGACCGAACCTGGCGTTGGTCCCCCCGACGTCGGCGACCAGCCAGGGAAGGCTCACGCGGCACCTCCGAAGACGCTCGCGCCGCGCTCGGCCGGGCCGACCGTACGGCGGAAGGAGGCGAACAGCTCGCGTCCGGTGCCGGCCCACTGCCCGGCGGTGGGCGGCGCGCCCTGGGGGGTGCGCCCGGTGAGGTCGGCGAGCACGGTGAGCGTCCCGGCGTCCGCGTCGAGGCGGATCACGTCGCCGTCGCGCAGCAGCGCGATCGGCCCGCCGTCGGCGGCCTCCGGAGACAGGTGGATCGCCGCGGGGACCTTCCCCGAGGCGCCGGACATGCGGCCGTCGGTGACGATGGCCACCCTCTGGCCGCGGTCGAGCAGGACGGCCAGCGGCGGGGTGAGCTTGTGCAGCTCCGGCATGCCGTTGGCGCGGGGACCCTGGTAGCGGACGACCGCGACGAAGTCCTGCCCGTCGAGCTCGCCCCGCTCGAACGCGGCGAGCAGGTCGAGCTGGTCGTCGAACACCTTGGCCGGGGCCTCGATCACCCGGTGCTCGGGCTTGACGGCGGAGACCTTGCTCACCGCCCGGCCCAGGTTGCCCGACAGGATGTGGATGCCGCCGTCGGGGGAGAACGGCTCGGCGACCGGCCGCAGGACCTCGGTGTCGGTGCTGGGCTCGGTCCGCTCCTCCCACACCAGCGTGCCCTCCTTCAGCGCGGGGGCCGACCGGTAGAGGCCCAGGCCGCGCCCGGCGACGGTGAGCACGTCCTCGTGGAGCAGCCCGGCGTCCAGCAGGTCGCCGATGAACACGGCCATGCCGCCCGCGGCCTGGAAGTGGTTCACATCCGCCTGGCCGTTGGGGTACATGCGGGTGATCAGCGGCACGACCTTGGACAGGTCCGCCATGTCGTCCCAGGTCAGCTCGATGCCGGCGGCCGCCGCCACGGCGACCAGGTGCATCGTGTGGTTGGTGGAGCCGCCCGAGGCGAGCAGCGCGACGACCGCGTTGACGATCGCCTTCTCGTCCACGATCTCGCCGACGGGGGTGTACTCCGCGCCGTGCGGGGTGATCTCGACCACCCGCCGCGCCGCCGCCCGGGTCAGCGCGTGCCGCAGCTCGGTGTGCGGGTTGACGAACGTCGCCCCCGGCAGGTGGAGGCCCATGACCTCCATGAGGAGCTGGTTGGAGTTGGCGGTGCCGTAGAACGTGCAGGTGCCGGGGGAGTGGTAGGAGGCCGCCTCGGCGTCGAGCATCTCCAGGCGGCCGATCTTGCCCTCGGCGAAGGCCTGCCGTGTCCGGGCCTTGACCTTGTTGGGCAGGCCGGAGGTCATCGGCCCGGCGGGCACGAATATCGCCGGCAGGTGCCCGAAGTGCAGGGCGCCGATGAGCAGCCCCGGAACGATCTTGTCGCAGACCCCGAGCAGCAGGGCAGCGTCGAACATGTCGTGCGACAGCGCGATCGCGGTCGCCATCGCGATCACGTCGCGGCTGTAGAGCGACAGCTCCATGCCCGGACGGCCCTGGGTGACGCCGTCGCACATGGCGGGCACGCCGCCCGCCACCTGCGCCACGCCGCCCGCCTCCCGGACGGCCCGCTTCAGCTCCGGCGGGTAGGTCTCGTACGGCTGGTGCGCCGACAGCATGTCGTTGTACGACGTCACGATGGCCACGCCCGGCTTCGCCGCGGCGCGCAGGTCGAGCTTGTCCTCGGCGGGCGCGGCGGCGAAGCCGTGGGCCAGGTTGGCGCAGGCGAGCCGCCCCCGGGCCGGCCCCCGCTCGCGCAGTTCGGCCCCGGCGCGGCGCACCCGCTCCAGGTAGGCCCCGCGGCTGTCGCGGCTGCGCGCCGCCACGCGTTCGGTGACCTCGGTGATAACGGGGTTCGTCACGGAAGGTCCTCCTCCTGCCGGGGCCGCCGCGAGGCGGGGTGGAACGTGTCCCGGGGCCGTCGTCCCGGGACGCGTGCCCGGCGCCCGGACCCGTCGATCGGGCACCAGGTGTCGATCGGGCACGGAAGGGACAGTATCCGGAAGTTCTGCCATCTTTCAAGCCGAGTTTTGTAACTCGGAATGAATAAGTCATTGAACTTAGGTGAGTTTCTATGCTTCACTTAGGCTCGATGTCACGGTTAGCCACCACCGGCGAGGTCCTCCAGCTCATCCGGAGCGGGGAGGCGGTCACGCGCGCCGAGATCGGGCGCGTGACGGGCCTGTCCCGGCCGGCCGTCGCGCACCGCGTCGCCGATCTCCTGCAGCGCGGGCTGATCGTGGAGGACGCCGAGGGTCCGTCCACCGGGGGCCGCCCGCCCGTACGGCTGCGCTTCCACGCCTCCGGGGGAGTCGTCCCGGTGGCCTCGCTCGGCGCCCGCCGCACCCAGATCGCGGTCTGCGACCTCGCGGGGGAGGTGCTGCAGCGCACCGACGTGGACATCGACGTCGAGGAGGGGCCGGGAGTCGTGCTGCCCCTGCTCATGGACACCTGGGAGAAGCTGCTCGACGGGCGGGACGACATCGTCGGCATCGGGCTGGGCGTGCCGGCGACGGTGGAGTTCGCCGCCGGGCGGGTCGAGAGCGCCCGCGTGATGGCGAGCTGGACCGGCCTGGTGATCCCGCCGATCATCGCCGAGCGCTTCCCCGTGCCGGTGCTCGTGGACAACGACGTGAACGTCATCGCGATGGGCGAGCACCGGGTCGTCTACGCCTCCGAACTCGACGACCTGCTGTTCGTGAAGGTCTCCACCCGCATCGGCGCCGGGGTGATCACCGGCGGCGGCATCATGCGCGGCGCGCTCGGCGCGGCCGGGGAGATCGGCCACATCCCGGTGCGGGACGGCGGCGGCGTGCTGTGCCGCTGCGGCAACTACGACTGCGTCGACTCGGTCGCCAGCGGCACCGCGATCCTGCGCGACCTGCGGGCCAAGGGCCGCGACGTGACGTCGCTCGCCGACGTGACCGCTCTGGTCCGGGCCGGCGACGCGGAGACGATGGCCGTGGTGCGGCAGGCCGGCCGCTGGCTGGGCGAGGTCATCTCCGGCGCGGTCAACCTGCTCAACCCCGCGGTCGTGGTCCTCGGCGGCGACGTCGCCGAGATGTTCCAGCCGCTGGTGTCGGGCGTACGCGAGGTCGTCTACCGGCGCTCCACCCAGCTCGCCACCCGCAGCCTGCGCATCGAGCGCAGCCGCCTCGGCCCGGGCGCGGGGATCACCGGCTGCGCCCTCATGGTCCTCGACCACGTCCTGTCGCCCGAGGCGATCGACGCCGCCGCCCGCTGAGGCCCCTCCCCGGGCAAGCGGCGCGCGGTCACGAGTCCCAGTCGACGTGCCGCAGGCGCCCGGGATCGCCGATCATCTCGATCGCGGTGATCCTGCCGTGCTCGACGGTGAAGGCGAGCGCCCCGATGACGCGTCCCTGCGGGACGATCGCGAGGCCCACGGCCCCCTCCACCAGCGCGAGCCGGACGAACCGGGCGGCCCGCGAGTAGGTGAGCGCGTGGGCGCCCACGGCCCGCGCACCCCGCAGGAGCTCCGCGCCGCCGTCCCGGAGGACGACGTCCGGATCGAGTACGGCGAGGAGCCCGTCGAAGTCACCCTGCCGCAGCGCGGCGAGGAACGCCCGGACGACCCGGCGCTGGCGGGCGAGGTCCACCTGCCGGGGCGGGGTCGCGCCCACGACCCGCCTGCGGGCGCGGCTGGCGAGCTGCCGGGCGGCGGCCGGGGACCTGCCGAGGATGGCGGCGATCTCGTCGAAGGGCACGGCGAAGACGTCGTGCAGGACGAAGGCGAGCCGCTCGGCGGGGGCGAGGCTGTCGAGCACGACCATCAGCGCGGGACCGATCGAGTCGGCCATCAGGGCTTCGGCTTCGGGATCGCCGGCCTCGTGGTCCGCGGCGGAGGGCTCGTCGACGGCACGGGCGAGGGGCTCCTCGCGGCGGTTGCGGCGGGCGCGCAGCATCTTGAGGCACTCCCGGGCGACCACGGTGGTCAGCCATCCGGCGAGATTGGCCACCTCGGCGGCGCCGGCCCCGCTGAGACGCAGCCACGCGTTCTGCACCGCGTCGTCCGCTTCCGCGTACGAGCCCAGCATCCGGTAGGCGACCGCCCGCAGACGGGGCCGCTGCTCCTCGAAGCGCGCCGCCAGCCAGGTCTCGTCCATTTGTCACATCCTTCCGCCGTCCGGGTTCATGGCGTTGAACCCGAACCTCACGCGGATGTGACTAGGAGCATCTCATGGCATCGATTTCGGGCGGCGTCGGGCGCCGGGCGAACGTGCGGGCGGCCGGCTACTGGACGGCCACCGTGGCGGTGGCGGCCGAACTGGCGGTCGGCGGCGTCTGGGACATCGCGCGGATTCCGTACGTCGGCGACCTGGTGGCGCACCTGGGCTATCCGTCCTACTTCCTGGTGCTGCTGGGCATCTGGAAGGTGCTCGGGGCGATCGCCCTGCTCGTCCCGGGTCGCGCTCTGGTCAAGGAGTGGGCGTACGCGGGCGCCTTCTTCACCTACACCGGGGCCGCCTTCTCCCACCTGGCCACCGGGTACGCCCCGGGCGAGCTGTGGGTGCTCGCCGTCATGACCGCACTGACCGTGCTGTCGTGGGCGCTGCGGCCCGCCGGCCGCCGTACGCGCGCCGTGCCGTGACGTCGTGCCGGGCGGCGGGCACTAGGCTCTTGGTGATCTTTCATGGTCCCCCAGGAGTTCTTCGTGCGTGAACGTGTCCGCCGCCTGATCGAGTCGCGGCGGTTCCAGCAGGCGATCACCGTGGTGATCCTCTTCAACGCGGCCACGCTGGGCGTCGAGACCTCCCCCGAGGCGGTCGCCCGCTTCGGCACCGAACTGCACGTTGCCGATCATGCCGCCCTGTACGTCTTCGTCGCGGAGATCCTCGCCAAGGCCTACGTCTACGGGTGGCGGTTCCTGCGCGACGCCTGGAACGTCTACGACGCGCTGATCATCGGCTTCTCCTTCCTGCCCACGGCGGGCGGCCTCTCGGTGCTGCGCGCGCTGCGCGTCCTGCGGGCGCTGCGGCTCATCTCCGTGGTGCCGTCGCTGCGCCGGGTGGTCTCCGCGCTGCTCACCGCCATCCCCGGGATGACCTCGATCGTCGTCCTGCTGGGGCTCGTCCTGTACGTCGCCGCCGTCATGGGCACCAAGCTCTACGGCGCCGCCGCGCCCGAGTACTTCGGCGACCTGCCCACGTCGCTGTACACGCTGTTCCAGGTCATGACCGGGGACGGCTGGTCGGACATCAACCGCCAGTTGATGGAGACCCATCCCTGGTCGTGGGTGTATTTCGTGGTGTTCGTGCTGGTCTGCACCTTCGTCGTGCTGAACCTCTTCATCGCGGTCGTGGTGAGCGCGATGGAGGAGGAGGCCAGGGAGGAGCGCCCGGCGCAGGCCGAGCTGGCGGCCCTGCGCGAGGAGATCCGGAGCCTGCGCGAGAGCCTGCGCGAGCGGGTGCCCTCCTGACGCCCGGGACCGGCCGGCCATGATCGTCGCTTGCTAGACTCCGCGCATGCGCCTCCCGACGGACGCCGAGATCCGCGCGCTGCACGCGAAGTACGCGCCCACGGAGGAAGCGTTCGATCTCGTCCACACCCATTGCGAGATCGTCTGCGCGATCGCCCTGCGGCTGGCCGGCCGGGCCGGACCCGGCGTCGACGCCGAGCTGGTGCGGGCCGGAAGCCTGCTGCACGACATCGGCGTCTACCTGCTCTACGACGAGGACGGGCGGCTCGACGAGGCCGGTTACCTGCGCCACGGGATCCTCGGCCACGAGCTGCTGCGCCGCGAGGGCTTCCCCGAGATCCTGTGCCGGTTCTGCTCCCATCACACGGGCGTGGGGATCAGCCGGAAGGACGTGCTGCGGCAGGGCCTGCCGCTGCCTCCCCGCGACTACCTCGCGGAGACGACGGAGGAGAAGCTGGTGATGTTCGCCGACAAGTTCCACAGCAAGACCAGCCCGCCGAGGTTCGTCACCGCCGAGACGTACGCGGCCCATGTCCGCAGGTTCGGCGAGGACAAGGCCGAGGCGTTCGCGTCGATGTGCGCGGACTTCGGCATCCCCGACCTGCGGCCGCTCGCCGCCGCGTACGGGCACGAGATCGTGTGACCTGTTCGGTCAGACCCTCGCCAGCAGCCGGTCGACCTGAGCCTCGAGCGCGGGCGCGCCGAGGCGGTTGTCGATCTCCTCATGCGGCACGGCGGGCGGTTCGTCCACGCGGATGGCGCGCAGGTATTCGGCGAACCTCTCCAGCTTCTGCCCGTCCCTGGCCAGGCCCCGGCGGACCAGCCGCTCACGCAGCGTCGGGCCGTCCGAGCGGACCCAGATCAGGCGCACCTCGGGACCGCCGAGCGCCTCCACCCACGCGTTCCACAGCGCGGCGTCGTGCACCTGCGACGTGAAGGGGCCGCCGAGCATCACCGGGCAGCCGTGGGAGCGGATCTGCCGGGCCGTCGCCGTCAAGCCGGCGTACTCGTGCCGCTTGATGTGCTCGTCGTACCACGGCCCCTCGCGCTCGCCCGGCGGCCTGCCGTGCGCGGCGAGCGTGGCCTCGACGAAGCCGCCGTACATCGTGTCCTTGTCGAGCAGGGCGGGGACGGGATCGAGGCGGGCCAGCAGCAGCTCGCAGACGGTCGACTTGCCCGCGCCCGGCGGGCCGGACACCACCCAGGCGACCGCGGTCACCGCGGCGGCCCGTACGGCTCGATGGGCGGGTCGGAGTACGGCCCGCCGTCCGCGTCGCCGGCCGCGCCGACGCGCCGCCCGGCGTCCTCCGTCACCCGCAGGACGTACAGGTTCCGGCCCGGATCGACGGGGACCAGGCCGTACGCCGCGTCGACCTCGTCCGCGGCGAGGCCGAGGTGCCGCATGGCGCCCTCCAGCGTCGCGGGCGCGGGCAGCCGCACGGTGATGAGCACCTCGGCCACCGGCCCGCCTCCCCTCGGACGTCTCGCTGCGGCGTCGGGCCGCCTTCGCGGCGCCGTGTCATCAGGCCGCCTTCGCGGCTCTGTGTTGTCAGGCCGCCTTCGCGGCTCTCCGGCGCAGCGCGGCGATGACGCCCGCGGCGTCCACCACGCCGTATCCGTAATCGTGGTCATACCCTACGGCACTGCGATCATCGGCCGTACGGCGGAGCAGGGTCCGCAGCTGGGCGGGCGACAGCACGGTGGAGGGCCAGCGGGAGCGGACCGCGGCGAC
Source organism: Microbispora sp. (assembly GCA_019689655.1). GTDB lineage: Bacteria > Actinomycetota > Actinomycetes > Streptosporangiales > Streptosporangiaceae > Microbispora. The sequence continues at coordinate 4,180 of JADGHC010000022.1, read as the reverse complement.
CAGCCCGGCCGCGACGGGGCAGGCCGCCGAGGTGCCCGAGTCGGGCTCGTCGTCGCCGAGCGCGCCCGAGCCGGCGAAGTGCGTGTAGGCGCACACATCCGGCTTGCGCTCGGCCAGCCGCCCGGGGCCCTGGGAGGAGTAGCCCACCCGGGTTCCCGTGGTGTCGACGCCGCCGATCGACAGCGCGCGGGGGTGCGAGTTGGCTCCGACGATGGGCCGGTCGGGGTAGGCGCACCTGCCGTCGCGGCACTGCGTCCCGCAGTTGCCCGCGGCGAACAGGATGTCCGCGCCCGCCTCGGCCAGGCTGCCGACGATCAGGTTGAACGGATGGGCGGGGTTGTCGGAGTAGTTGCCGGGATTGCCGGGCGGGAAATCCCACCGCGGGGAGAACGACCCCCAGCTGTTGGTCACCACCAGCGCCCGCGACTCGGCGGGCTGGGCGTCGAGGACCTGGCGCAGGTGGGCGTACGCGGCGATCGCGTCGGACAGCAGGCCGTCGAGCGTCGAGCCGCCCCGCCGCCGCGACAGCAGTACGGGCACGTCCAAAAGCGACGCCTTCGGCGCGGCGATGAGCGCGTCGAAGGCGCACATCGTGCCGTGGTCGACCGGGAAGTCCCCCGGTGTCCCGGTAACGCTCTCGGGGCTCCAGCTCCGCTCGGAGTCGACGGTGACGTCCTGACCGCGCGCGGCCTTGAGGTACGCCGCGTTGATGCCCGTGTCGACGACCGCGACGGGGACGCCGGCGCCGTCCAGTCCCTCGGCCGTCAGGTCGGGCACGCACAGCAGCCGTTCGACGTCGTGCCAGTCGCCGACGGCGGGGTCGCCCGCGCAGGTGAGCGTGGTCTCGATCACCGGGTCGGCGTACACCGCGACCACGTCGCGGCGGGCCGCGGGCAGCAGGGCCGTCCTGCTGGTGAACTCGTCGTCGGCGATCTCGCCGCGGACCACGACCGAGGCGTCCTGCGGCGCCATGGAGAAGACCAGCGGCTGGTTGAGCGACAGCGGGTCCCCGCCGGGGGCCGCGGGCATCGGGCGGGGCACGGCCACGGGGGCGTACGAGTGGTCGAGGACGACCCCGGGCAGGCCGTCGGCCACGTCCGACGCGGTCGACGGGACCGACGGGTCGGCGACGGCGGCGACCAGGTCGGGGGACGGACGCAACTGGATGAGCACGCGCACGACGAGTCCACTCCGTTACTAGGCGGTACGTGACCGCGGATGGCGACTGACGGACAGTGACTTGGTGGATACGTTACGTGACAACATTGCTGTATCCGGAGGGCGGCGTCCACGCCTTCGCCGAAAAACGATCCGGTGTCGCCCCGCGGCACGCCGCCCCGTCGCCCGCGCCCGGCGGCTCCCGCCCGCGGTACGCCCGCCCGCTCAGAAGCCGCACAGCTCCGACAGGCTCTTGGCGGCCTTGTCGTTCGGGGGGGGGGTCGTACGGGAGCTCGCCTTGGCCACGGCGTGCGAGGCCGACGGGCTCACGGACGGCGACGCGGACCGGGCGGACGAGCCCGAAGCGCCGGCGGACGCCATCGGCGAGGCGCTGGCCGCGACGGTGCCCCGGCCGGACATCGACTCCCGGATCGCCTGCCTGGTCAGCCGCCTGATCTTGGCCCAGTCCGGGTTGCCGGTGTAGATGAGCGGCGGCACGAACTGAAGGCTGGTGATCTTGGCGTTGCGTACCTTCATCCCGAGCGGGACGAGGTGCTCCAGCAGGTCGCGGGGGATGTCGGTGCGGAACATGTGCCGGGTCGCCGCGGCGATCTTGGTGAAGTTCGCGAGCACCGTGGCCGGGGTCACCTGCTGGGCGAGCGCGCCGAGGATGCAGCGCTGGCGGGCCATGCGGGAGAAGTCGTCGCTGTCCACCCGCGAGCGGCCGTACCAGAGCACCTCCTCGCCGTCGAGCCTCCGGTAACCGGCCTTGATGGTGCCGGCGGTGCCGAACTTGCCGCCCCACTTGATGTCGTGCTCGACCCGGATCTTGAGCCCGCCGACCGCGTCGATCAGGGCCGCGAAGCCGTACATGTCGACCATCGCGTAGTAGTCGATGTGCAGGCCCAGGGTGTAGCCGATGGCGTCCTTCAGCGCCTGCGCGCCCCGGTTCTTGCCGCCCATGATCTGGGGGTTGTTGTCGGCGTAGTACCACACCGAGTTGAGCAGGCCCTGCCCCTCGGCGTTGAAGCCGTTGGGGAACACCTTGTGCAGGGGGCTGCTCGGGGGGAAGCGGACGTACTGGAGGTTGCGCGGCAGGCTGAACAGGACCGTGTTGCCGGTGGCGATGTCCACGCTCGCCACGGTCATCGAGTCGGTGCGCACCCCGATCCGGTCGCCCGCCGCGTCGCCGCCGATGAGCAGGAAGTTCACCCGCTTGCGGCCGTTCCACGGGTCCTCGGCGCGTACGGGGACCGGGGTCGAGCCCGCCACCGGGGCGGTGACCTCGTCGAGTAACTGGCTGGCCGTTCTGATCGTGTTCGCGGTGAAGGCGAACGGGAGCATCACGGTCACGGACAGCACGCCCGCGACGATGCCGGACACCACCTGGCCGGTCTGCGGCAGGCGCTGCGGGCGCAGGGCGACGAACGACAGGAGCACGAGTGTGAACCAGGCGAGCGCGCACACCGCGGCGCCGACCATGATGGAGGTCAGCGTGCTGCCGCGCAGCGCGAGCCCGGCGTTGTCCTTCAGCCGCAGGGCCAGGACCACCACCGCGACCAGCACGACGCCGAACGTCGCCAGCAGCGCGATCCCGGTTCGGCGCTTGCCCGCCCGCAGGTGCGCCGCCCCCGGCAGCACGGCCGACAGCGCCGTCCATCCGATCAGGGAGGCGGTGGTCAGCGGAGGACCGAAACGCGGCGCCCGTCCGGCCGGGCCCTTCGGCGGGCCCCCCGGTGGTTCCTTGCCGTTGCCGTTCCCACCCTGCCGACCTGCGGGCTGACCATCCCGGGGACCCCCGGTGTCGTCAGCGGGACCCCCGCCTCGCATGCTTCACCGCTCTCTCCTCCGAAACCGTGGCTAGGGATTCTAACCCCCATATTCGGACAAGGTAGACGCAAACCGTTGGGTTTGATCACCAATTGTCACCACATGGGCGCACTTGTCGCGACATGGGCGACTGTCACGACACGTACGAGGAGCCGACGACCCAGGTGTTGCACTGGTAGGCCTTCGGGCGGGTGTAGCCCTGGCGGAACCATGCGGCGTTGCTGCGGGTGCTTCCGTGGTCGCGCGGACCGCCCGGCTGGTCGCCCAGGTAGCCGTACGCCCACAGGAGCTTGTTGCGCCGGGCCGCGTCGATCGGATACGAGGCGGCCACCGACCGCATGAACATGCCGCCGAAGCACGTCGCCTGCAGCTCATGCCGGCGGCTGAGGGCCAGTTTGCCGCTGCGCGAGGACGAGTCGAGCGTCTGCCGCCACCAGGAGTCGGAGATGCCCGACAAGCTCTGAATGTGATGACCGTACTCGTGGGCCATCATGCTGATGATGATCCCGTGCCACGAGCCGAGGGGGCCGTACTCCCGCACCATCGCGGAGGTGGAGGCGTAGATCGTGGCGTTGCCCGGGCAGTAGTACGGCACGTTGCTGCCGGGCGCGGGATAGTCGCCGCACGCGCCTCTGCCCTTGCGGGCCGCGATCATGTATCTGGGCGGGCTCCAGGGGATCCCGACCCGCTTCAGCGCCGGCGCCCATGCCTTGCCCATGCATGTGCCGGTCTTCAGGATGAGCGCCTTGAGCTGGGCGTGGTTGTAGATGCTGGCGTTCCCGGCCCGGCAGTTCGTCCTGGCCAGCGACCCCGCCCGGTAGAGGGTGTTGTTCTTCGTCGTGCGGTTGAGCACCGGGCTCGGCCGCGTGGTGGGCTTCGCCGTGGGCCTGTGCGTGGGCTCGCGGGCCGGCTCGGTGCCCCCGGTGGGGGGCTCCCACGACGGCAGCGGGGAGAAGGTCAGGGTCGGGATCGCGACCGGCGACACGGGTTCGTCGCGGTACCGCAGGCCGGCCAGCGCGGCCACGACCGCGACGAGCACGAACACCAGCGCGACCACGCCCATGACCGCCCCCACGATCGCCGGGGCGCTCGATGTGCGGCGGGGCGGACGCCAGGCGGGCGGATAGGCGACGGGCCCGCGCGGGGGCCGCGCCGCCCACCCCGGGCCCTGCGGCGCCCAGCCCGGCCCCTG